>JBIKKS010000189.1:0-5041 GCA_044360235.1 Flavipsychrobacter sp.
TCTGGTATCTGCTTCAGCCGGGCTGCTATTTCTACTATATTGAAGTTGAATTCATCATGCTCTTGTATAGGCACCAGTATCTGCATTTCAAGAGTTGGCACACCGCCCTCTCGGGTATAGTATGGGTGGTACGCCACATTCGCCAAAGTAGGAGAGTTACGTCTACCTACAGTTTTCCCAGCCCCCAAACTCTTAGACACCTCATCGCTGAAGGCTAAAGAAACCTTATGACAAGAACCGCAATTAACAGAGTTGTCTACTGAAAGTACATTGTCGTAAAATAACTTTTTGCCCAGCTCCCATTTACGCATCGTAAACGGATTGTCGGCAGGGTAGGGTACATCCGGGAAACCCACAGGCACCGCTGTTATATCTTCCTGTTTTGTACGCTCTGTTACAACTTCTTTTTTACTACAAGAATATAGCACCATCACCACACCTACCAGCCCACTTATTATTCTCGTGTACCTCATTGCGGCTACTCTATTACTAGCTTATTGTTGGCAATGCTGCCATCTGTCATTTGTGCCTTTACAAAATACAAACCCGTTTGTTTCAGGTCAATGGTCACATTCGTTTCGCCTGCTTTCTTTTCAGTTGTCAATACCACTCTGCCTTGCAGGTCTGTGATAGTTATAATACCTGTTTGTAGCGCATTGCCAAAAGACAATGTGGTGCTACCATTTTGCGCAGGATTTGGGAAAACAACCAATGTATTATTGGTTGATGCTACTCCAGTTACTGATACAGGGGTGCCAGCCGAAAATACATGATTCTTGAAATTACTAAGTACCGCTGCTTCATCACTGCCCGAGCCGTGAGCTATTAGCCCCGACGAAACATTGATGCTTCTTAGCGCTTGTGTGTAGTCGGCATTCAGCGCTATTACCAGTTTACCACCTACCATTACTCCACTTACATTCACGGTAGCTTTGTCATACAGATTGTTGCCCAGTGCATGCACCTCATATGCCTGCCCCAGCGAGCTACCCGCCATACCTTCCATAGCCACAAACCGATAACCTGTCGACCATCCCCAGTGCATAGAGGGCGTTTTGGGCTCCAACGGATGACCAGCTGGATGCAAAGATGGGTCAGCATTGTTTGCTGGCGAATCTACACCAATATAAAACGTTATTGCCTCTACCGATGTTATAGGGTAGGAGCCCAACGCATCAGCCACATTTGTGCTGCCGTTTGCCAGTATATAATGATTGGGAATGTTCGTCACAGTTCCGCCATCATGTTTAATACTTATTTTAGAGAGGTAGTACTCCAGTCTCGTTACATTAAAGTTGTTACCCAGATTATTAGTAGTAGCACTGCTAAATGCAAAATCCGATGAGCCTAGTTTGTGTCTTATCTGCAGTTCCACGGGTGTTTGTGCATACAGTACACTAGCCGTCATAGTAGCAGCTACCACCATAAATCCCTTTACTATGCCTGATAATTTCATATATCTATGTTTTATTAAGTTAATTCAATATATTAGTAATGCTCTCTAATTAACCAACAGCATACTTGATTACTATACAAATATAGCAATTAATACACACTCTTAGCTTCACCATTAATTACAGTATTGGTGGTAAATTGCCTATTTCCCCCGACCTTTGCCCCGCAATGAAGAATCTGGGTGCGCTGAATAAGTATTTCCTCAAGTATAAGTGGCGGTTGATGCTGGGTATGTTGTTTGTAGTTGTTTCCAGCAAGTTTGCCGTAATGCCCGGCAATGTTATACGAGATATACTAGACGATGTGCAACGCATGGCTACTGATGGCAGTAGCCGCGACGATATTTTCTCTATGGTCTTTAGGGGTGGTATGCTTCTGCTGGGGTTGGCATTGCTCAGGGGGCTTTTTATGTTTATGATGCGTCAGTTGATCATCGTCATGTCTCGCCACATAGAGTTCGACCAAAAGAACGAAATCTACACTCACTACCAGCGCCTTAGCACAAGTTTCTTTAAGTCCAATTTTACTGGCGATCTTATGAACCGTATTTCTGAAGATGTATCCCGTGTCCGTATGTATACTGGCCCATCGGTGATGTACTTTACTTCTGTAGTTTTTCTGGTCATTTTCTGCACCTGGGATATGCTCTGGGTAGATGTCACCCTCACACTTTGTGTACTGGCTCCGCTACCATTGCTGGCATTGTCTATATTTTACGTCAATAAAATCATATTTCGCAAGAGCGGACAAATACAAGCACAACTATCATCCCTTACTACCACCGCACAAGAGGCGTACTCGGGCATAAGGGTCATTAAGTCGTTTGTGCAGGAACGCAATATGATGCGTTTTTTCGAAACCAACTCCGAAGCCTATCGCAAAAGCTCTGTGAACCTAGCCATTACAGAGGCTGTTTACTTCCCCGCCATGAACCTTTTTATAGGGCTCAGCATGTTGTCTACCGTACTTATAGGCGGCTATTTTGCTATCAGCGGTCACATCACCACAGGCAATATTGCTCAGTTTGTGTTGTATATCAATCTGCTCATGTTTCCCATTTCCAGCATAGGCATGGTAGCCAGCATGACACAGCGTGCAGGTGCATCGCAAAAGCGTATAGATGAGTTCCTCAATACCCAACCCGACATAGTATCTCCGCCCAATGCTATCACACATGTTCCTACAGGCGATGTGCATTTTCAGAATGTCACTTTTACCTACCCCCACACAGGCATTACTGCACTCACCAACTTTTCCTTGCACATACCTGCCGGGCAAAAGATAGCCATAATAGGCAGAACCGGCTCTGGCAAATCTACACTGGCACACCTACTGCTGCGTATGTATGACACTACATCTGGTCAGGTGTTGGTAGACAACCACAATGTAGCAGCATATGATGTGCATACCCTTCGTAATGGCATAGCTTACGCACCCCAAGAGCCCTATCTGTTTTCTGATACGCTGTTCAATAATATCAGGTTTGGCAGGGCAAATGCTACCGATGCCGAGGTCATGGAAGCCGCCCGTATGGCAGACCTTGACAAGGACATAACCTCTTTTCCGCAGGGCTACCAGACTGTTGTTGGCGAGCGGGGGGTAATGCTCAGTGGCGGCCAAAAACAACGCATGGTATTGGCAAGAGCAATACTCAAAAACAGCAACATACTGCTGCTAGATGAGTGCTTGTCAGCAGTAGACACTCAAACCGAAAAAACCATACTCGGCAATCTCAAAACCTTTCTTGAAGATAAAACTACCATTGTTATCACCCACCGCATTTTCACTAGTTGGTCTTTCCACAAAATCATCATACTAGATGGTGGTTCAATCGCCGAACAAGGCACTCACGATGAGCTTATGGCGCTCAATGGCAGATACGCCAATCTGTATCGTCACCAAACAGAAACTGCATAAAAAAACCGGACAATAGTGGCGTACACTATCGTCCGGTAGAATATTCTTACACTGTTTTAGTTTTATTTCTTTTCAGCGGTAAATGCTTGTTCCCACCTCCATGCAGTATCCATCATTGCATCTAGGTCATATTTGGTTTCCCATCCCAACAGTGTACGTGCTTTGTTGTTGTTAGCATATACCTCTATCACATCTCCATCTCTACGTCCGCCTACATTATAGTTCAGTTTCTGACCCGATACTTTCTCAAAAGCATTGATTAGCTCCAATACAGTTACGCCATTGCCAGTACCCAAATTGAAGATTTCACAGTTTTGCTTATTGCGGTCTTCAATTATGTACTGCAGCGCACGGGTGTGGGCATTGGCTATATCCATTACGTGTATGTAGTCACGCACACACGATCCATCTCTGGTGTCGTAGTCATTCCCAAACACCGTCATTGCAGGTCTTTTGCCTATTGCAGTTTTAGTTATTACTGGCACTACGCTCTCTGATAAGTCCTGAAATTCTCCTATCATAGCCGAAGGATGAGCACCTACCGGATTGAAGTAACGTAACAATATCGTATTGAAGTCCTTATGGAAGCTGGTAAAATCCCTACATATAGCTTCGCCCATTTGTTTGGTACGTGCATACGGCGACTCTGGCTCTGCAAGAGGAGCTTCTTCCGACACTGGCAAATCTGTCGTATTACCATATACCGAGCACGATGAAGAAAATACAAAATTATCCACATCAAAGTCTTTTGCACATTGTAGTATATTCAGCAGAGAATTGATATTGTTCCTGAAATACAACAACGGCTCTTTCACAGATTCAGGTACCGACTTGAACGCTGCAAAATGGATTACCCCTACCAGATCTGGGTTCTCTAGAAACACAGCTTCCGTATCATCTAGGTCACACAGATTTACTTTGTAGTTTTTCACCTTTTTGCCGGTTATCTTTTCTATACCATCCAGCATCTTCAAAGACCCCTTCGATAAATCGTCTACAGAGATTACTTCAAATCCGTTTTGCAGCAGATCTACTATTGTATGACCACCTATGTAGCCACAACCGCCGGTAACCAATATCTTATTCATTGTATCATTGTTTATGAGTGGTGTTTGCGTATCGGTTGTCATTAATGCCAGCCTTCACGTATTGCAAATATAGGCTTCAGGCGTATTCGGTCAGTGTTTTTGCACGGAAAATATAGATACTCAGTCACTCACACATTATCATGAATTTCATGTTTCTATTCAGTAGTTTGTTTTCCATAATTGTTTACATTTACTCTACACTAAGTGCATGTAACTAAGTTTTATTAACGACGAGTAGTTAAGATATTATTTTTACAGTCATGATATTGCGAAGTCTTCTTTACATTATTTCCATTACGCTTCTTATAGGGTGGGCTGTAGGTTACTTTATTTGGCGACCCGGGCCACTCATACACATTATGGTACTATTTTCTGTAGCGTTCTTATTGCTCGGTATCGTTCGCAAAGAGGGTATTCGGTAATGCCATCAAAGTATAAATTGCGTAATGTGTTTCCTGTTTTGGCTAAATTATCCACAATAGATTTTTGTCGGTGATTTTGGTCATAATTCAAATATCTTTGTAGGAAACATACTCATCCAATGCGTTTCATAGTTACGTCAACAGTGCTGCTCAAAAACT
>JBIKKS010000190.1:0-5016 GCA_044360235.1 Flavipsychrobacter sp.
ATAATTTAGCTTTGTCAGGTTTGTTTTTGTTATTAGCGTTTTTCACTAAAGAAACAGCAGTATTTGCCGCTCCTGCTGCTTTTGCGTTGTTAGTATTATATAAAGACACCAAAGTCCAAGACCGTAACATGTATCCGCAATACATAGTTTGGGTAGTATGTTTCGGTATATGGTTTGCGGCTCGTTCGGCAGCCACTATCCAGTCTTCTGGCATAGGTTCTGCTCAGGCATTTACTGATGTTATACACCGTTTGCCGGTGGTACTGCAATACCTGGGCAAGATAGTATTGCCATTTAACCTAAGTGTGTTTCCTACTCAGCAAGATACCGTTATCTACTTTGGTATAGCGGCTCACCTCACACTGTTGGCATTAATACTGCTCAACCAAAAAGCTAACCGAAAAGCAATAGTAGGGGCAGGGGCAGTGTTTTTATTGTTTCTGATGCCTGCTTTGTTAGTGCCCGCTGAGCTTAATAGGCAGACCTTTGAGCATAGGTTGTATCTGCCTATCATAGGCATTTTACTGATATTGCCACAAACCTTACTGTTCAACTCTACCCGCACAGATAAGCAGGTAACCATTATAGTGCTGGCAATATGCGCTTTATTTGTCGGGGTCAATTACAAACATCAGCGCAATTTTGAAAGCCCTGTTTCATTCTGGTCGCAGGCAGCTGCAACCTCCCCCAACTCGGCTTATGCCTTGATGATGCTAGCTGCTAGGCTAGATAAAAGCGAAATTCAACGTTCTGAGCAGTTGTTTCGTCATGCTTATGCGCTCAACCCAAAAGAAAAATACCTCAATTTTTACATAGCAGAAATGCTGCAACGTAAAGACTCAGTATTGGCATCAGAGCAATATTTGCTGGAAGAGAAAAAAATATCAGATTACATCCAGTGCGATTTTTACCTAGCCAGAGTAGCCATGGAAAAGCGCGACCCTTATGCCGCTATTGTGCATCTGCAGCTATACCTGAACCGTGATAAGTATAACCCGATGGCAAACAACAACCTGCTTTTGCTTTACGTAGAAACTAATCAGGCAGAAAAAGCTAAGCAGCAAGCGCAGCAAATGATAAGCCTTGGTATGGATGTGCCCGTAAATATCAGACGGCAGTTTGGTATATAGAGAAAAAAGAGCACCACACTCAAACAAAAATCCCGGCTATGCTAAACCATGCCGGGATTATAATTTTAAAATTATTGGTAGTGCATTATCCGTTTTTTAGTATCTCATGACCCAGCTTGTCGCGCTTGGTTTGCAGATAAAACTCGTTAAATTCATTAGGCACTATTTCTATTGGCACATTTTCTATTATTTCCAGTCCATAACCCAGCATACCTGCACGCTTGCGAGGGTTGTTGCTTATGAGTTTCATTTTAGATATTCCTAGGTGGCGCAGTATCTGTGCTCCCACGCCGTAGTCGCGCTGGTCGTTTTTGAATCCCAGAGCCAAGTTAGCCTCAACTGTGTCTTTACCTTCTTCTTGCAGTTTGTAGGCTTTCAGTTTGTTCATTAGCCCTATACCTCTGCCTTCTTGGTTCATATATAGCACCACACCCTTTCCAGCTTCTTCTATCATCTGCATAGCTGCTTCTAGTTGTTCGCCACAGTCGCACCTTAGTGAGTGTAGAATGTCGCCCGTAAAGCAAGAGCTATGTACACGTACCAGTACAGGTTCATCTTTTTCCCATTCGCCTTTTACTACCGCCATGTGTGTTTCGCCAGTGTTAGTTTGTTTAAAGGCTATAAGGTCAAAGTTGCCCACTTTAGTAGGCATTTTCACCCTTACTTCTTCTTTTATGAGCGTTTCTTTTTGTAGCCTGTAAGAAATCAGGTCCTTGATAGAAATGATTTTCAGGTCAAATTTTTTGGCTATTTCCAGCAGTTCTGGCATTCTGGCCATGGTGCCGTCATCGTTCATTATTTCTACAAGTACACCAGCAGGCTCCATGCCTGCTAGTCTTGCTAGGTCTACAGTAGCCTCAGTATGACCAGTACGGCGCAGCACCCCTTCCGATCTTGCCCTCAGAGGGAATATATGACCCGGTCTGCCCAGATCTTCTGGTTTGGTATCGGGGTTTATTAGTGCCTGTACTGTTTTTGCACGGTCTTGTGCAGATATGCCAGTAGTACAACCATCGCCTATTAGATCTACCGACACTGTAAATGGTGTCTGGTGAAGCACAGTATTGTTTTCCACCATCAGGTTCAGCCGCAACTCGTCGCACCGTTCCTCTGTTATGGGTGCACAAATCAATCCTCTGCCATGTTTCGACATAAAATTGATTATCTCGGGTGTAACGTTGCGTGCCGCAGTTACAAAGTCGCCTTCATTCTCCCTGTCCTCATCATCTACCACTATCAGCAACTTTCCTTGTCTCAGGTCTTCCAGTGCCGCTTCTATTGTATCCAGCATATATGTATTTCCCCGCTCCATAGCAGGAACTTTATTTGAAATGCAAAGGTACAATCTATTATTCAGTTCATTGTCAGTCATCAATGCTCGGTGCATAACATTTCAACATGTACTGATAGTACATTACTATTGTTGCTAATAATGGTAGGTAGCCCTGTATTTCCTCAGTAACAGATAGGATGATTGATTAGGTTTGGTCACTTTTATAAAAAACATCAACTTCTGTCTGTTATTTGTCAATAACATTTAAGTTGCAGTTTGTAAGTAGTGTTTTATTTACTTTTGGGTGGTTCATATGTTTTAGCAATTTTTACACACATAAGCTACCTACATTTGTGCATACTAATACACATTTTTAATAATTTTTAAAACACAAAAAACAACGGCTTAGGTCGTACCATATGTACTCTTTCAGGTTTAGTTGCGCTCAATTTCTGGTAATCTCAGTTTTTTTTATTGTAGTAATTAGTTCGTGTAATCGTAGAGGCAACAAACCTGGTCCATCTGGTTTTGCCGACGAGTCTTTTTCAGAGCAGCTCAGCACTGTATTGCTGCAGGTAGATACTGCAGGTAATGCTGCTAAAGCATGGTCTCTTTCTCATGACCTGCGCCTAGTATACCAGATGGATGAATATCAGCCTATTTGGGTGCGCGAAAATTATACTTCTAATGATGCTGCTGATAGACTGATAACAGAGCTAGAGGACATGCAATGGGATGGTGTAGATATAACTACCTACAACCTCAATTACATCAAAGACCTGAAAACCAAACTAGATACCACCAAAAAGAACGCTGTTGCCGACGCTATTGCGTTTGATACCGCACTCACTAATTGTTATCTGTCTGCAGCGCGGTTTTTGTTGTATGGCGTAATAGTGCCGCGCAAGGTAGACTCGCTATGGCACCACAAAAACGATACGGTATGGAATGCACCTGATCTGCTGGTGTATGGCGATGATGGTGGGTATCCTTCATTAAGTGACTTCAGGAGCGAGCAACCTACCTACGAACTGCTGCGCACCGCTTACAGACACTATACGTCTTTGCAAGCAGACAGTTCTTACCTCAATGCAATATTTAACTTGCAAGAGCCCGAGCAGTCTGATAGTGTGCTGTGGCTAAGTATTAGTTATGTGATACAAACTGAGCAACCATGGCTGAATATCACTGCTAACGATAGCATGTCTGAGCGTACACAACTCATAAGGGCTTTCCAGACATTCAGGTCGCAGAGGGTGACTGGCAAACTAGACAGTTCTACTATGGCAGAGCTTGCTACAGCGCCCGATGTATCGGCAAAGCGTATACGCGCCAATATGGAGCGCATAAGATGGATGCAGCGCACCACCGGAGATACCTACATAGTAGTGAACATCCCATTTATGGAGTTGTATTTTCATAAGGAAGGACAAATGGTAATGAACAAAAGGGTAGTAGTAGGTAAAAAAGCGCGCCAAACACCTTCTTTATTTGCCAATATGACCAACATCGTTATTAATCCTCCTTGGGGTGTGCCACCTACCATACTTAAAAACGATGTGTTACCGGGTATACAACGCAGTGGCAGTCAGTATATGGCTAAAAAAGGGTTGAAGGCATATGATAGTAAGGGCAAACAGGTAAATGTAAATTCCATCAACGCTAAGAACTACAAAAGGTACACGTACCGTCAGGCACCGGGTAGCGACAACTCGCTGGGGTATGTTAAGTTTAATATGCCCAACAAATGGGATATTTATCTGCACGACACTCCACACCGAGAGGATTTTGATAAGCGCGACCGGGCACTAAGCTCTGGTTGCGTGCGGGTACACAACCCTCAAGAGATGGCACTATACATACTATCTGGGCTGGAAGAGAAAACAAGGTATACTCAAGGTCGACTGGATACCATAATTAAAACCCACAAAACACGCTCCGAATCTCTCAATAAAAAAATACCTGTGTTTATCACCTACCTCACAGTATTCGAAGATACGACTGGCAATCACATTCGTTTTGGGCGAGATATATATGGTAGAGATGAAAAGTTATTAGCTGCTATTAAGTAATGAGCTTTGGTAATTAGTTTAACCCAAATTGAGAACAATATCTGTACAAACTAGTAGGAAATAATACTACTAACCCTGTTAATCGTTAGTTAAATCGGAGATTATTTATTACCTTTGTACAACTTTACAGTCATTCTAAAAGATATATACACCATATTATAGATTTTCGTTTCAACAAGGGGTAAAAAGGTTCTTTTTTTTCTAAGATAGGACCGAAATGAAAGAAAGAGCGTTGTAAAAGACGCTCTTTTATTTTTATACCAACTCCTCCTCACCTCTCGGCAGTACCCTATCTTTGTATTATATAGGTCTCGTACAAAGTTCACTTTTCTTTTTTATGGCATCTCCCCTACAGGTTTTAGATACAATGCTGGCTGAAGACCATTTCAGCAGTTGGATTGGCATTATTATTGCTGAACACAAAGTAGGGTATTGCAGGTTGAAGTTCACAGTACGTCAGGAAATGCTCAATGGTTTCGGTATAGCTCATGGGGGTATATTGTTTTCTGTGGCAGATAGTGCCTTTGCTTTTGCCTGCAAC
>JBIKKS010000193.1:0-4975 GCA_044360235.1 Flavipsychrobacter sp.
TATACCACCACATGTTACAAATTCTTCTTTGAAGGTAGTTTTGCCCGCCACCTTGTGGCTGTCGCGCAGCAGGTGTTCAGTTAGTTTGTTTTGGGCCGCAGCTGGTAGGTCGCCCCACCTCATTTGTTCGGTTATACCACATAGTTCGGTAAGGTATTCCCACAGGCGGCGTGGCAGTCCAAATGGGTTTTTCTGACTCACAAATTGTTTGCCTTGTGTGCTACGCAGCCCTTGTATTATTTCCTTTAGGTCGGCATCGGTGGTTGCAGGCAGCCAGTTGATGAGTATGGT
Source organism: Flavipsychrobacter sp. (assembly GCA_044360235.1). Taxonomy (GTDB): domain Bacteria; phylum Bacteroidota; class Bacteroidia; order Chitinophagales; family Chitinophagaceae; genus Nemorincola. The sequence continues at coordinate 292 of JBIKKS010000193.1, forward strand.
AAAATGGTAATTGCAGTCGGCTAGCTCTCTGGCAGCGTAAGCTGATGTTTTCAGTATCGCAGGGCCGCTCATGCCCCAGTGTGTTATCAGCAGTGGTCCACTTTGTGTTATTTTTGTACCTACTATTTTTACAGTAGCCTCTGGCACACTCACCCCCATCAGAGAGGTAATGGTATCGCCTGGCATATTGAAAGTGAATAAAGAGGGTACTGGTTTTTCTATACTGTGCCCTAGAGCTTCCATCCATTGATATTGTTCTGCCTTGGGGAAACTTCCTGTTGCTATTATTATTGCATCGGCAGCATAAACTGACGTATCTGCAAAATGTATGATGTACCTGTTATGAATACTACCTTCTTCCCTCACTATGTTTTTTACAGATTTATGGTAATACACTTGCACCTTCTGGCGCATCATTTCTTGCCATATACAGTCTATTATGGTCTGAGAGTCATCGGTAACCGGAAACATCCTGCCATCTTCTTCGGTTTTCAGTGTCACACCCCGCTCTGCAAACCATGTTATCGTTTGCTCTGGTCCAAAACCATATAGCGATTTACGCAGTAGTTGTTTGCCTCTCGGGTATCGGGTTAGCAGCTCTGGTATGTCAAAACACTCATGTGTCACATTGCACCGACCACCGCCCGATGCCTTTACTTTTTGCATAGCCTTTCCTGTTTTTTCAAAAACAGCAACTTCTACACCGGGTCGGTGATTGATATTGGCAGCCGCAAAACACCCCGCAGCCCCCGCACCTATTATTGCTATAGTCATGTCAATGTATGTTTTGAAGCGATAGTAAATGCTATCGTGGAGCTAATTTCGTCAGTGCATAATCTTTACGAACGATCTGATTAATTATCTAGCACAGTTATTTTTTAGCGATAACGGGTAAAGATATTGTTTTTGCAGTTGTTGGTAATGCCCGACCCGAATACTACATATGTACACATTTGTAAACCAACTGAGAGCAATGGTAAGCAAATCAAAAATGTATCAAAAAACTAAAACCACACACTATCATCACCAACCTTTTTGTATAGATTTGGACATAATTCTGATATTATGCTGCAAAAGTCGACCATTCATTTCTTAGAACAAATAGCCATAAACAATAACAAGCCTTGGTTTGATGAACATCGTAACGAATACCTCTCTGTAAAATCTGATTTCGAACAACTGGCAGCGGCAGTATTGGTAGGTATGGGTGACTTTGATCCGGTATTTAATGAATTGCAGGCCAAAGATTGCACTATGCGTATATTCAGAGATGTACGTTTCTCTAAAGATAAAACCCCTTATAAGACCAATCTTGGTGCAGGGTTCAGCAATGGGGGCAAAAGTTTTCCAGGTGCTGGCTATTACTTGCACATTCAGCCAGGTGGATACAGCTTTGCAGGCGGGGGCATGTGGCAACCCGAGAGCCCCAAATTAAAAGCGATTCGCCAAGAAATAGATTATAACTTCGGCGAATTCAGCAAAATCATCAATGACAAGCATTTTAAGAAGATGTTTGGGGAAATAGAGGGAGATAAATTGGTGAAACTTCCCAAAGGATATACTGAAGACAATCCGGCTATAGAATATCTAAAATTGAAGAGCTTTACAGTAGGTTGTAAAATACCTGATACAGACCTCAACAAAAAAGGACTAGAAAAAAAAGTAACTGAAGCTTTTTTTGTAATGAAACCTTTTGTAGATTTTTTAAATAGGGCGGTAGTGTAGCAGATATTTTTGCTAGAGTTAATAAGTGTATAATGTGTTGATAACAACAGATACATGATTTTAATTTTTGACTTTTATTTTTTACTTTTCAGTCTATACCACTTACCTTTGCCAAAAATTTCACAGACCTAATTAGTAATTTAATTCATACTTATGCCAAACGTTGGTAAAATCAAACAAATTATCGGACCGGTTGTTGACGTATATTTTGGTGGCGATAACAAGCTACCCGAAATATTCAGCGCACTGGAGCTGAAACGCGAAAACGGTGACAAATTAGTACTTGAAGTGCAGCAGCACTTGGGCGAAGACAGCGTACGTGCTGTAGCCATGGACGGTACAGAAGGTCTGGTACGCGGTACAGAAGTAGTAGACACTGGCAAGCCTATAGCTATGCCAATAGGTGACCAAATCAATGGTCGTCTATTTAATGTAACTGGTGATGCTATTGATGGTCTGGCTGCTCCTGACAAAACTAATGGTCGCCCGATACACGCTAAACCACCATTGTTTGAAAACCTGAGTACAGCATCTGAAATACTTTTTACTGGTATCAAAGTTATCGACCTTATCGAGCCTTACGCAAAAGGTGGTAAGATTGGTTTGTTTGGTGGTGCTGGTGTGGGTAAAACCGTATTGATTCAAGAGCTTATCAATAATATCGCTAAGGCTTATGCTGGTTTGTCAGTGTTTGCAGGTGTGGGTGAGCGTACACGTGAGGGTAATGACCTTATGCGTGAGATGATTGAAGCAGGCATCGTTAAATACGGTGACAAATTCCTCCACAGCATGGAAGAAGGCGGCTGGGATTTGAGCGCAGTAGATATGAACGAACTTAAAGACAGTAAGGCTACATTCGTTTTCGGACAAATGAACGAACCTCCAGGAGCTCGTGCTCGTGTTGCCCTTTCTGGTCTTACTATCGCTGAGTATTTCCGCGATGGAGATGGTACTGGCAAAGGAAAAGACATCTTGTTCTTTGTAGATAATATCTTCCGTTTCACTCAGGCAGGTTCTGAGGTATCGGCTCTTCTAGGTCGTATGCCATCTGCGGTGGGTTATCAGCCTACATTGGCTACAGAAATGGGTCTGATGCAAGAGCGTATCACCTCTACCAAAAACGGTTCTATCACTTCAGTACAGGCTGTATATGTACCTGCAGATGACCTTACCGATCCGGCTCCGGCAACAACATTTGCCCACCTGGATGCTACAACGGTACTGGATCGTAAAATAGCTGACCTTGGTATCTATCCAGCGGTTAACCCACTGGAATCTACTTCTCGTATCCTTACTCCAATAATAGTAGGTGAACAGCACTATAACTGTGCCAACCGTGTTAAGTTGATCTTACAGCGCTACAAAGAGCTGCAGGACATCATCGCTATCCTAGGTATGGATGAGCTAAGCGAAGAAGATAAAATGACAGTTGCTCGTGCTCGTAAAGTTCAGCGTTTCTTGTCACAGCCTTTCCATGTGGCTGAGGCGTTCACTGGTCTTAAAGGTGTACTGGTACCTATCGAAGAAACTATCCGTGGTTTTAACATGATTATGGATGGTGAGGTAGATGGTTACCCCGAGGCTGCTTTCAACCTGGTAGGTAGCATCGACGATGCTATTGCGAAAGGTAAAAAACTGATGGAGCAAGCTAAAAACTAATGTGAAAATGTGACAGTGCATTGAAGTATAACGCTTTAATATTTGTACAATCTCATTTCGCACATTTTATTTTATTAAAATATCACAATCACAAAATGGACTTAGAAATATTAACACCAGAACATAAAGTATACAGTGGTAAAGTATATGGTATACAATTGCCTGGTACCACTGGTTCGTTCGAGGTATTTGAAAAGCACGCCCCACTGATAGCTTCTCTGGGTAAGGGTAAAATGAAGGTTATTAAAGATAAGTCTATGACCAATACCGAAACTTATGAGATATCATCGGGTTTTGTAGAGGTGCTGAATGGTGCTGTTAGCGTACTGATAGAAGACGCTACTGCGGTTGATTAATCTTAATATATTCACATAATTGAAAGGCGAATGCTGGTTGATCAGCATTCGCCTTTTGTTTTATCAGGGTAATCTTGTTGCCATATTCAACGAAAAAGTGTTTGTGAAAACACTAGCATACACGTCATCAATCTCCTAACTTTGCTACATGGCAAAATTGCAAAGCATACCTAAAGAAGATAATTACTTACACAAGGGGTTGAGAAAACAGCTCGTACAAACCCTGAGAAATAAAGGCATAAAAGATGAAAAAGTACTCATTGCCATAGACAACATACCCCGCCATTTTTTCTTAGACCCCGCTTTCGAGCGACTGGCATATGAAGACAGGGCCTTCCCTATAGTAGCTAGCCAAACCATATCGCACCCCTACACTGTAGCCTATCAAACCCAACTACTGGAGATACAGAAGTACGATAAAGTGCTGGAAATAGGCACAGGCAGTGCCTATCAGGCATGTGTATTGGCAGAGATGGGTATTACATTATACACTATCGAAAGGCAGCGAGAATTGTATGATTATATCACAGACTTCTTTTTCATAAAAAAGTACCTGAACATCAAGCGGTTTTATGGCGATGGTTTCGAAGGACTACCGTCTTTTGGTCCGTTCGATAAGATCCTCATAACCTGTGGTGCACCCTTCATACCACCCAAGCTACTTGATCAATTAAAGCTAGGTGGCACAATGGTAATACCAGTGGGTGATGATGGTGTACAGAAAATGACGAAAATCACCAAAGACAAAGAGGGTAAACTATACAAACAAGAAATGGGCGATTTTTCGTTTGTACCCATGCTGCAAGGGAAAAATAGTGTGTAATCAGCAACTAATTGTACAAAAGGTAAATCCCCAGAAATGTCAATTTCTGGGGATTGTTTTTTCTATTGATCTATGCTATGCAGTTAAGCTATTGGCAAGTATCTTACTTACTCACTGCTGG
>JBIKKS010000194.1:0-4963 GCA_044360235.1 Flavipsychrobacter sp.
ATCTATTACCTGACCACGAGAAGTATTAATGAGTATAAAAGGTCGCTGCATAGCGGCTAAAAAGGTTGCATCGAAATAGTGTATAGTATCAGTTTGATACGGCACATGAAAACTGATAATATCGGCGGTATCGAATATGGGCTGTAGTGTTTCGCATCTGTGTACATAATGCGGTATGACGTGGGGGGTGTACTTGTCGTAAGCGAGCAAATGCATATCGAAACCCGATAACTTGCGGGCAAATGCAGCCCCTGTATGACCAAAACCAATGATTCCTAGTGTTTTGCCCTCTAGCTCGTAGCCACGGTTTTCATCGCGTTTCCATAAACCATCTTTTACCTCTGTATGGCTCCAGCTTATGCGCCTGATGAGTGCCAGCAGCATGCCTAGTGCGTGCTCGCCTACTGCATTGCTGTTGCCCTCAGGGCTACCAAATACCTTTATACCTAGCTCAGCAGCATAAGTAAGGTCTATAACCTCCATACCAGAACCCATGCGCCCTATCCACTTTAGGTGAGGAGCAGCAAGGAGCAAATCTTTATTGAGTTGCAAACGGGTGGAGGTAATAACACCTACACAGTCTGCAATGAGCGAAAAAGCAAGCTGCTGTGTGATACCCTCTTGGTGTACACACTGATACCCCATTGCTGCTAAACCATCTGTAAGCACTGGGTGTACTGGAGCAGCAATGAGTACTTTACCCTTGGTCATTGCCGTAACTGTTGTAAAGGGTTACGAAATCGGCTACTGAAAGCTGCTCGGCACGTTTGTCCATAAGTGGTCCTTCTAGTCCGCCGGGAGGCAATATGCTTTTCAGTGCATTGCGTAGTGTTTTGCGACGCTGGTTGAATGCTGCCTTGACCAGAATTATAAATTTTCTTTTGTTATTTATGTTGTGCGGATTGTGGAGATTGGTAAACCGGAGTACACCACTTTTAACCTTGGGAGGTGGTGTAAAACAGTTTTCGTGTACATCAAACAAATACTCTACGCTGTAAAATGCCTGCATGAGCACACTGAGTATACCATACACCTTGGACCCCGGACCTGATGCCACCCTGAGCGCCACCTCTTTCTGAAACATACCTATAACCTCAGTAACTTGAGGCTCCCATTCGAGCACCTTAAACAAGATGGGAGATGAAATATTGTAAGGAAAATTACCCACCACACTGAAAGTATCAGTAAAAGGAGCATCTGCCTGCAGGATATCCTGCATTATTATTTTGTCTTTGAGTACAGGGTATGTTTTGTGCAGGTATATGACCTTTTCTTCGTCTATTTCTATAGCCTTGTAGCTGATATCTGTCCACTGCAAAAGGTACTTAGTAAGTGCTCCCCCACCCGGACCAACCTCCAACAACTGCATATTGCTAGTATGAGTAATATGGTCTACAATTTTACGGCACATATTTTCGTCGTGCAGAAAATGCTGACCTAAACTTTTCTTGAGCGTGTACATGAGGCAAAAGTACAAACTTGAAAAAGATAAAACCTGAATAATATAAGGGGGTGAGGCTTGCAGATAGCTAGTGTATGAAAATGGAAGTATTTGTAATTTAGTGATTTTAGAAAATACTTTTGATTTAACGCTACCTTCGTTCATTAATTTTACGACATGGAAATAAAAATATTACAAAGAGCTACAGGCGGCAGCTATGTATGGATAATAGATGATGTGAAAAAGCTGAGCCTGGTAACCGGCATTAGCCCGGAAGAAAGTAAGTATGCCACAGAATGTTTTGATACAGAACAGAACTTTGTGACGCTGAACCGATACAGCAACTTTATGTTTGTGGTGCTGCTGAAAACTAAACCAACTGAGTGGCAAACAGCAGATGCCCTAAGAAAACTAGGTGCAACACTTACTGCTACCTGCAACAAACACAAACTGACAGAAGTAGTACTATGCAATGGCACAGCGGTGAGCAATGCCGCACTGCTAATGGCTGAAGGTGCGGCACTGGCCAACTATCAGTTTCTGAAATACCTGACCGAAGGAAAAAAGAAGACGAATTCATTGGTGCGCCTATTGTTTACCAAAGATTCGGCTACTGTAAAAGAGGCCGGTCAACTACAAATAACCATAGATGCCATATACAAGGCTCGCACACTGGTAAACGAACCACTCAACTATCTGTCGGCAGAGCAACTGAGCAAAGAGATAGCAGAAATGGGTAAGGAAGCGGGCTTCAAGGTAACTGTACTGAACAAAGCAAGAATAGAAAAAGAAAAGATGGGCGGACTACTTGCTGTGAACAGAGGTAGCCAGCAGCCACCTACCTTCAGCATAATGGAGTACGTGCCCAAAAAAGCACTGAACAAAAAACCAATAGTGCTAGTGGGTAAGGGCGTAGTATATGACACTGGTGGCCTATCGCTGAAACCTACACCAAACTCTATGGACCGCATGAAAAGCGACATGAGCGGTGCCGCAGTAGTGAGCTGTGCTATGTATGCAATAGCCAAAATGCAACTGCCACTGCACGTAATAGCACTGGTACCTGCTACCGACAACAGACCAGGCGAAGAGGCATACGTGCCAGGCGACGTAATAACCATGTATAGCGGCGCAACAGTAGAGGTGCTGAACACAGATGCTGAGGGCCGCATGATACTGGCAGATGCTCTACACTGGGCGAAGAGATACAAACCCGAACTGGTAATGGACTTTGCTACACTGACCGGTGCTGCTGCTGCTGCTGTGGGCGACCACGGCATAGTATGTATGGGCACTGCTGATGACGAAACAAAAACTGCATTGAGCCAAAGCGGCAAACGTCAGTATGAAAGACTGGTGGAAATGCCCCTGTGGGATGAATATGGCGACCAGATAAAATCTGAAATAGCCGACATCAAAAACATAGGCGGCCCTACTGGTGGAGCTATGACAGCCGGTAAATTTCTGGAGCACTTTACTGACTACCCATGGATGCACTTTGATATAGCCGGAGTATCTTTTAATACTGGCAATAAGGGTTACATACCATTTGGTGGTACAGGATATGGCATCAGAATGCTGCTGGACTTCCTGACACACTACAGCAAGGCATAAACTACAAACTCATAACACACACAACGACAACAAGACATGCACACACACAACGAAAAACCTGTAATAGGCATAACCACTGGCGACCTGAATGGTATAGGCATAGAAGTGATCATAAAGACGTTTTCGGACAATCGTTTTCTGGACCTATGCACTCCTGTAATATTTGCATCAAACAAGGTTATCAACTTTTACCGCAAAACAACTGCTGAGCTACCTTTCAACTTCACTAGCACGAAGGACATGTCTAAACTAAATCCTAAGCAGGTGAATATATTTAACTGCTGGGAAGATGAGGTGCCTTTGCAGCCAGGTGTACTTACAGAGGCTGGTGGCAAATATGCTGTGCGCTCGCTGCTAGTGGCTGCACAATGCCTGAAAGACGGAGAACTGGATGCTATAGTTACTGCACCTATACACAAGAGCAATACCAACTTGCCGGATTTCCCATATACAGGTCATACACCGTTTTTTAAGGAAAAATTTGGAGCTAAAGATGTGCTGATGCTGCTGTATAGCAATACTCTGCGTGTAGCACTAGCTACGGAGCATATACCCATAAGCAAGGTAGCCAGCGCTATAACCAAAGAACTGCTGCAAACAAAACTGAACATACTGAAAGAAACACTGATCAAAGACTTTGGGATAGACAAACCAAAGATTGCAGTGCTGGGCCTGAACCCACATGCGGGCGATGATGGACAGATAGGCAATGAAGAACAAACCATAATAAGACCCGTAATAGAAAGCTACAAACAAAAAGATGTGCTGGTGTTTGGGCCGTATAGTGCCGATGCTTTTTTTGCGAATAGCAGCTACACACAGTTTGATGCAGTACTGGCTATGTATCACGACCAAGGACTAGTAGGCTTTAAGGCACTGGCAAAAGGAGAAGGAGTCAACTATACTGCCGGGCTGCCAGTGATTCGGACGTCACCAGACCATGGTACTGCTTTTGATATTGCGGGCAAAAACATTGCTGATCCTTCATCATTCAGAGAGGCTGTTTTTCAGGCTATAGACCTGTTGCGTCAGCGCAAACAATATGGCGAGAACACAGCTAATCCGCTGCGTAGAGGCAAGATAGAAAAAGAGCGTTCTGAAGACAATAATTAGCAATTAGGAAGCACCTAAAACATACGTATCAATGCCTGCTGTGAATGCAGGCATTTTTTTGTTTGTACACTTGCGTGTGTTAGATAGGAAGAGCAGTGTGCAGTACTATACGCTTCAAACTATGAATGACTACTGTATACACCAACACTATACCTGAAGGAAATCAGTAGACACAAGAGTTACTGTAACAATAGTGCAGTATAATAAGAGACTAAAAGGGCTACAACAGCACATTAAATACAAAGCAGCAGAAATGCTGAAAAGCAGTACTGTAGCGGCTTTGGGGTAGGTATAAAAAAAATCCGGCAGAGTTGTGAGCTGCCGGACTTTTATGAAGGATGGGTTAGTAAGCACAATCCTTACGCAATATTAGAAAGAAAATTTTCTACTAAAAAATTATTTATTGCATTTTGAAAATAGCGGCAAAAGATGTTGACATGTTATCCACAATCTGTGTGAATTTCATTTATTTTATGTTTTCCTGACAGGATAGATGGCGTGAAAAAAGTGACTAAACAAGAACTATTATGTTACCAATCTTTGCCCATTTTTACCGGCACTCCTTTTTCTTTTTTCATCTTGTCTTGTAGCTTTTTCTCTTCTTCTTTTAGTGCATTGAGTAGTTGCTCAGCTTGCTTCTGAGATAGCTTGCTAGGTTGGCTCTGAGGTTGTTGTTTTTCTTGGTCTTTTTGGTCCTTTTTGTCCTGATCCTGATTGTCTTTATTTTCTTTATTATCCTTATTCTGGTCGTCCTTTTTGTCCTGATCTTTTTTCTGATCTTTATCCTTGTCGTCT
>JBIKKS010000195.1:0-4960 GCA_044360235.1 Flavipsychrobacter sp.
GGCGGTTTTTGAGTATAGTACGCTGGGCATCGGGGCTAAACTTATTGAACAATGCGTATACTGTTATATCCTCCTCTTGGTATATATCCAGTATTTCGCCAGCTACCTTTTCGGCACCACCGTTTGCATTAAACCAGTCTTGTACAAATGCCACCTTCATTGCGGCTGCAAATTACCACTTTATTAATGCACGTACACAACTATAAACCTATGTGCAGAAAAGTGCAAAAAAACTTTATTGCTTCACAAACCTTGTCACCACAAAAAAAGAGCAATACATTTTTCATAATTAGGTATAGGTTGATACCCATAAAGACGTATAAAAAAGGGGGATAACTTGGGTGAGCTGCAAAATAAAGTTCGCTACAATACTAAAGCACCTCTTTTACTTTCTTTTGCTCCACGGCTGTGTACAGTTCGTAGTAGGCACCTTTGGCAGCTATCAGTGCATTGTGGCTGCCACGCTCACTTATTGTGCCTTTGTCCATCACCAGTATTTCATCTGCTTTGCGTATAGTAGATAGCCTGTGCGCTATCACTATCGATGTTCTGCCTTTTATCAGGGTATCTATAGCATGTTGTATCAGTTGCTCGCTCTCACTATCCACCGACGATGTAGCCTCATCTAGTATCAGTATAGCAGGGTTGTACAACAATGCCCTTGCAAACGATATCAACTGCCGTTGCCCTTGCGACAGTGTATTGCCCCGCTCCATCACATCAAAGTCATACCCACCCGGCAGCCTCATTATAAAGTCATGTATGCCCAGCATCTGTGCCACCTCTACCACCTTAGCCCTCGGTATATCGACATTGCGCAGCGTAATATTATCAGCTATCGTACCCGAAAACAGAAACACATCTTGCAGCACTATCCCTATCTTGCTACGCAGGCTATATACATCATACTCTCTCAGGTCTTTACCGTCTATCTGTATTTGTCCGCTTTCTGTTTCGTACAGCCTGTTCAATATACTTATCAGCGATGTTTTACCCGCACCAGTATGCCCCACCACAGCCATGGTTTTGCCCGCTTGCAGGTCAAACGAAACACCCCTCAACACAGGCGCATCGGGCTTGTACCTGAAATGCACCTCTTTAAACTCCACTGCACCCCTCATACCCTCAGCACTCAGTGTGCCATTATCTGCCAGATACTCCTCGCTGTCCAGCACCGCAAAAACACGCTCCCCTGCTATTATACCCATCTGCAGCACATTAAACTTATCTGCCATCATGCGCAGCGGCCTAAATAACAGATTGAGGTATAGTACAAAAGAGATGATAATACCAGGTGTAGCTCCATAGTTGAGTATACGCGATGCACCATACCACACCAGCAGCCCCAGCGACATAGCTAGTATTATCTCCACTATCGGGAAGAATACCGAATAAGCAAAAATGCCTTTTATGTTGGCATCTCTATGTTCTTTATTAATGGTTTCAAACTTAGCTTGCTCGCGCTCCTCAGCCGCAAAAGCCTGAACTATATACATACCCGTCAGGTGCTCCTGAGCAAAGGCGTTGAGCGCAGCCACCGCATTGCGCACCCGCTGAAAAGACTTGTTTACTGCCTCCTTAAACCACCAAGTAGCCAGTATTAGCAGCGGGAAGGTAGCTAGGCACACCAGCGTCAGCCGCCAGTCTGTTACAAGCATTACGGTGATGATGGCTATAATGGTCAGTATATCTGCCACTATAGATATTATACCCTCCGAGAAAATATCGTTGATGGCCTCTATGTCATTGATGGTACGGGTAGTAAGTGTGCCTATCGGTGTGCGGTCGTAGTAGGCTATATTCTGGTGCAATATTTTCTTGAACATATTGTTGCGCACATCATTCACTACGGTTTGCCCAAGCCAGTTGGCCCTATAGCTAAACCAAAATCTGAGTACACTCTCTGCCAGCAGCAACCCAAACTGAAATACGCTTATCCATATCAGCCCTTGCAGCATATTGTTGCCTATATACTTATCTACCGACACCTTGATAAGATAAGGCCGCAAGGGTGAAACTATAGCCAGTACTATAGCCAGTGTCATACATAAGTACAACGTACGCCTATACGGACCGGTAAACGAAAATATTCGTCCCAGCAACTGAAGGTTTATAGCTTTTTTCTTTTGGGTTGTTTCTTGTTTCACGCTACTACTGTTCATCTTTTACCCCCATCAGGTACGCCTTTATAAAGTCGTCCAGTTCTCCATCCATCACCGGCTGCACATTACCTACTTCATAGTCTGTGCGGTGGTCTTTTATCATCTTGTATGGGTGAAACACATAACTCCTTATCTGCGAGCCCCATTCTATCTTTTTCTTATTAGAGTTGGTTGCATTCAGTATTTCCTGCCTTTTGCGCAGCTCTTCTTCATACAGCCTGCTCTTCAGCATGGTCATAGCTTTTTCACGGTTTTCGCCCTGTGTACGTGCTTGCTGACACTCTACTATTATACCCGATGGTATGTGCTTTATACGCACCGCTGTTTCTACTTTGTTTACGTTCTGTCCACCCGATCCGCCCGATCTGAAGAATGCCCACTCTACATCGGCAGGGCTCACCTGTATATCTATTGTATCATCTATCAGCGGATACACAAACACCGATGCAAATGAAGTATGCCTCCGTGCGTTAGAGTCAAATGGCGATATCCTTACCAACCTATGTACCCCGCTTTCAGCCTTTAGCAGCCCGTACGCAAACTCCCCATCAAATTCTAGCGTGGCTTGTTTTATACCAGCACCATCGCCGTACTGCACATCTATTTCACTCACCTTCCAGCCTTGTTTCTCACCATACATTCTGTACATGCGCAGCAGCATTTCTGCCCAGTCTTGGCTCTCAGTGCCACCCGCACCACTGTTTATCACCACCATTGCTGGCATTTCATCTTCCGGCTCATTGAGGGTGCTCTTAAACTCTAGTTCGTCTATGTCTTTCACAGCTCCATCATACACCTCTTTTACTTCTTCTTCTTTTGCTTCTCCTTCCTTCCAAAACTCAAATAGCACCGCAAAATCCTCTACAGCCCCCTTCACCCTATTGAAGAAGTCCATCCAGTATTTATCTATTTTTATCTCTTTGAGCGTAGCAGTAGCACGTGCATTATCATCCCAAAAGCCGGGTGCAAGTGTCAGTTGACGGTTATTATCCAGCTTGGCATGTCTATCATCTATACGCAGAAATCGGTGCAGGTGTTGCATGCGTTCCCGCATCTCTTTCAGGTTTTCCTGTGTCATATCAGCGGCAAAGGTAAGCGTAAAGCACCAATGAATACAGGTGTATGAAACTATACCCCTATCTCTGCACCCAAGCTTGCAATAAGTATTTTGTTCACATTCACCCCCAGCACCACATAGCCCGGATATAGTGCGGCAAACACCGTTTCCAACTCTGCCCAGCGTTGCGGGTCATCTGCTATATAATTAAGTGCCAGATACCCACCTTTATTCAGGGCACTACGGCATAGCATCAAAAACTCAGCCGACACCACAAAGTCTGGTACATCCCTACCATAAAAGATATCAATGAAAATAAAATCGTAAGTAGTCTTATTTCTTCGCATATATGCAGCAGCATCATCACATACAGGCAGTATACGCTCCTCACTTGCATCAGGGGCAAACTCCAATGCCCATTTTAGTATCAGTTTGTCTTTCTCTACCAGTGTGAAGTAGGGTGTACATCCATTGGCATTCATCACCTGCATCATGCTACCCATACCAGCGCCTAGTACCAGCACATCGTTGGTGGTTTTCAGAAATTTAGATAAATGTTGGTATACGGCAATAGCGGGAAGGTACTTGTCACCATCAGAATACAATACATCTCCTGTGGCTAACTGTATCCTGTTTTGATTTAAAACCAACTCCAATGCTGCACCATCTATTCCAGTATCGCGCCGCAGCTCAATAGGGTACAAAAAACTAAGCAGTCGCTTATAAAATGGTATACGGATATGAAATACTATTTAATCGGTAAATGATTACTGATTAGACTTCCGCTTTCTGAACAACGGTAACTTACTTTCGCTACCACTTATCAGTCTGCTTATGTTTTTATGGTGTGTCAGCACTACCAGAAAAGCAGTAGCTATCGCAAACAATCTATAACTCAGTTCCTGAGCCTGTGCATTAAATATAAATAATATCAACAACGGAAAAGCGATGCTAGCTGCTATAGAACTCAAAGAAACATAACGAGTCAGCATTAGCATCATCACAAATACCAATACCAAACTTATAGCCACTATGTAGTGTATGGCTACTATCATACCGAATAATGTAGCAATGCCCTTGCCTCCACGAAACTCAGCCCATATCGGAAAGATATGACCCAAAACAGCGAAAAGACCCAAAAATATCTGAAGATTTACAAACGGCTCAGTTTTCATAGAATAAGCCGAAAATATAGCGAGGTTTACTGCAATAAAGCCCTTCATCATGTCGGCCAACATTACAGCCGCACCAGCTTTCGAACCTAAAATTCTGAATGTATTTGTTGCACCTGCATTACCACTTCCATGCTCACGTATATCTATACCATATATTCCCTTGCTTACCCAAACTGCAGAAGGAATAGAACCAATCAGATATGCTAAAACTATAAGAAACGCTACTGTCATTACTGTACTAATATTAATGGGAGAAACAAATATAATGCTTGCGAACCAAAAATCCTAATAGTTACTGCTGCAAAAGTAGCACAAACTACTTCTTATATGCAACACAAACCGTTAAATATCATTGCTTTACAACCCTTATAGATATCCAACCATTCCTCACAGATACATGTTCTATCTCAAATCCTGCCGCCTTAGCAGCCTCTGTCACTATTTGTTCATCATCTGTCAGCAATCCACTCATCAACAGTATACCTCCGTCAAACAATCGCTCATACATATCACTCATATACTGTAGCAGTATGTGCCTGTTTATGTTAGCTAGTATTACGTGGTAT
>JBIKKS010000196.1:0-4953 GCA_044360235.1 Flavipsychrobacter sp.
TTCATGCGTTGCGATTTTTGTTATTAGATTTTAATGTTATCACCAATCAATATTGATTGTACTTTTCTACACTGCAAATCTAATACCATTGGCTTGGCTTACCCATTAATCTATGTTGCGAAGGTGTGTACTTTTGTTGCAACAGGCATTAAAAATGAGATAAATGCCTCATTTTCGCTGTCTGCACATCGTTTTTCTTACAATTCTGGTATCGTGGCGGTATTTGATGTCACATTCGTACATTGGTTTACCACACCAAGTATCATTTATTTTTTGCTACTGGTTTTTCTATTTTTACCATGCATCTCACATCAGTGTCGTTATAGTATACCTCTATGCAGCAGCCATTTTTGTTTATGTCTGGGTGTTGTATCAATTCCTGAAACGTCTTGCCAATGTCTGCAATATGCTCTCTGAAATTTAATATTTCCATTCCCCTGTATTCCCCTGCTTGCAGAAAGTATGTTTCTATGCCAGGTATATCAGTAGTGCTATCTTTCAATGCAACTGCTGCTTTGTAGATAATACCTCCATTAGCATTTGCATAAGAAATGCCATAATATGCAATCGCGTCATATATGCTTGTCAGCGAATGTAGCTGCTCAAACGCTGCTTGTACTCCTTCGGGAAACTTAGTCGCAGTTACGGTGAACAACTTTATGTCTTCTGCTATATGGTAGCTGTTCATTTGTAGTGATTGTTTTATTGTCAAAATTACAAATGACATTTCAGGTAGGTAGGGGGTAATCAAGACATTTTTCATCATTTATCACGACATATTTACTATCTCATCGTAGTTCACTTACCAAATTATAATTGGCAATTTATGGTTTGTAGATACTGTGTTATAGTTTCTCAGTCTGACTAGTTTATTTTTTCATCGTTCGTAAAGTATTTATCTTGCCATGGTTTTTAGTTTAACTCATATAAGACGCTCATTTTTTAGATTTTTCAAATGAAATTACGTGCCTTCTTCTTTTATATAATATTTTTTGTTTGTGTAGCTTCGCTTACCTCCTTGGGGCAAAATACAGATGTAGATTATACTGCTATTGACAAAGTAGCTTTGGCAATACCCACCGAAAAAACAAAAAATACTCAGGATATAGCCAATTATATACTTGCAAACTTCAAAACTGAAGACGAAAAAGTAAGAGCTATATTTATATGGACAGCTACAAACTTTGAATACGATATAGACAATATGTTTGCTATTAATTTCAACGAAAAACAAGAAGATAAAATAGCAAGAGTGCTAAAAACCCGTAAAGGCATATGCGAAAACTATGCGGCTGTTTTTCAGGATATCAGCAAGAAGTGTGGCTTGAATGCTCATATTGTAGTTGGCTATACTCGTCAAAACGGTTTTACCTCCTTCATACCCCATGGCTGGTGTGCTGTTAAGGTAGCTGGTAAGTGGCAGCTGGTAGACCCGACATGGGGATCGGGATATATTGACAAAAACAAATTTGTAAGTAAGATAAGCAACGAATTTTTCAAAGCCAATCCCACATTGCTTATAAAAACGCACATGCCCTTCGATCCTGTGTGGCAGTTGCTCGATCATCCCGTTTCATTCAGACAGTTCTCTGACCAAGATGTTGTTGACAAAAAAGATAAAACAATCTTTCATTACAATGATTCTATTGCGCTCTTTGAGCATCAGACAGAGGTAGAGCGTTTTGAAACCGAAATAAGTAGAATAGAAAATAATGGTATCAACAATGCGGTTATTTACGACAGACTCTCCAAGATTAAAAGTTTCGTGGAGGTATCAAGGAAAAATGAAGTGATAAACAAGCAAAATGAAATTGTAGACATCTATAATTCAGCTGTAACAGAGTTTAATGAGGGTACAAACGACCTCAATACATTTATAGAGTACAGAAATAAACAATTTACTCCTGCCAAAACAGATGCTCAAATAAAAGATATGCTACAGACTGCTGAGCAAAAAATGAATAGAGCAGAAGCGACTATAAAATCGATAGTAGGTAAGTATGATAAACTAGATGGTATGATAGCCACCATGGATAAATCTATGAAGCAGGCAAATACAATACTAAATGAGCAAAAAGATTTTCTAAAAAAATATTTGAGTAAAGGAAAGGTAGAAAGAAAGTTTATGTTCGTCAAATTAACCAAGGGAGGGTAGTACGCTAATAGTAGGTACCTACGATATTATAGTAGATAAAAACGACTAGTGAAAAGTTAGAAAATGAACATAGATAAATGCAGACTTTTTTGGCTTACCTCAGGTTTACTACTGCTACTCAGTAGTCTGGGTCTATATGCAGATGCGCAACTGTTTGGCAAGAAAAAATCTAAAAAGTCATATCAAGCCAAGGCAAATGATAAAAAAGAGGCAAGAGAATATGATGAAGAGGTAAAACAAGAGGGTAAGAAAAAAAGGAAGAAGAAAAGTAAAAAAGATTCAGATATCTCTTCCACTGCTACTATTGATAATGCAAAACGAACTGGTCAGCAGAAAAAGACTACCGGAAAGAGAAAACAAGAAATAGCTTATCCAGATTCTAAGTTCAAAAAAAAATACAGAATAAGTATAATACTACCTTTGTATCTAGACGAGTTGGTAAGAGGAGAGTCAGTAACATTCAAAGACAAAGTACCCGACAAAGCAGCCGAAGGATTAGCGTTTTATCAAGGGGTAAAATTAGCAGCCGATAGCCTGAGAAGAGCAGGAGCTAAATTAGATATTCATATACACGATGCCGGTTCATTTAACGAGTCTCCTGAAATGCTCATAAACCGGCGCAAGCTGGACTCTACAGATCTTATAATAGGAGCAGTGGAACAGCACGATATACCCGTATTGGCAGGGTATGCGCGCAAGAAAAAAATAAATTTTGTATCAGCCCTTACCAACTATGATGCATGGGTGAAGGACAACCAATATTTTACTATGCTTATGCCATCAGTAAAAAGCCACTGCGAGTATATTATTGATGATGTTTCTTCAAAATACGCAGGTCAAAACGTTGCATTACTTTACCGTACATCTGCCCTTGCCGATGACAATGCAGCACTTTACATGCTCAATGACCTGTATAGCGATGTTACTTTTCGTAAGTTATTGTGCAACTCACTACCCACCAAATCAGAATTGGCTGCTGTTTTTGATTCTACTCGTCCCAATGTAGTCGTGATTAGCATCCTCAATCAGTCGTTTGCAGATAGCTTGCTCAAAGCATTATCTAGGTATTTTCCCAATACTCATTTTAATGTTTATGGTATGCCCACATGGAGTGACTTGCCCAGTCTGCGCAAAACCAATAACTATAAAAATCTGGCAGTGAATGTCACTAGCCCGTTTTATTACAGCGCCGCCGATAGTAACTTGCTTATAGCACTGAGGCGTAGCTACAAAAATGAGTTTGCAGGCACACCGTCAGATATGGTACTGCGTGGTTATGAGTCTATGTTATGGTATGGGTCATTATTGCGCCGATATGGCACTATTTTCAATGATGATTATAGTGACGTTTCAGCAGCCCCTTTTACCAGATTTAAGGTCAAACCCCGGTGGGATGCTAATGGTAGCCTGCTCTATCTGGAAAATAAGAACATCTACATGTCTGTTTATCAGGGAGGAATATCTCAAACCCGATAATCATTTTTGTTCTTTTGAAGGATTAATACACCTATGACGTTAGTTGTTTTACCTGGGTATAGTTGTTTGACCTATTACAAGAAGTGTAGATCACTTATGGTTGTAGCTCAGATACCCTTTTCTAAAAATTAACCCTCGCAAAGCAAATTTGTTTTTTGTTAAAACAAGGCACCACCAGCACTCTGCCTGCTACTTGTTTGGCAGATTTTGGCAACCAGTCAGGATAGTCGTTGCCCTCTGCGGTCAGTCCATGCACGTCCGATTTTCCATCGGCAGTTACTGTTGCCAGTTGAATACGAGAGTGGCGGGTATCAAAGTCATTGAATAAAAATGCAAGAGTGCCTCCTGTGTTTACCAGTGCATAAGACGAAAATACGCCATCATCTTCTTGCGAATATTGTTGCTTAGGTATAATAGTGTTCCATTCACGTACTCCATCGTTATTATATGCCAGTGCCATTATATCATTGTAGTGATACTCTCTAACAGAAGAATTCATGTAGGGGCTGTAGAACGAATAATACCCAAAACCTGGTGTGAAACTACTGCGCATGGTCACATACTGCGACTCTGCGACTAACACAAAACCACCATCATTTTTTACAATTAGTTGCCGCACCATGTAGTTATCAAAAGAATAGTTTCTCTTATTTCCATTGGCCTTGCTTATAATGTCATTATCAAACGGTATAAAACGCCGTGTACTAAAAGTGTCCTTTGTAATGTCAAATGCAGCATAAATAAACCCATCGAATCTGCCATTTTTTTTGTCAGAGTAGAATCCTCCAAAGTAAACCTTGTTATTAATGTTGTCTATTCTGGTATAGCCACCCGTTGCAAATTTTTCTCCCAATTCCAGTTCCTTACTTTCAAATTTCAGTGCGCCGGGTTTCAGCTTCAATAGCCAGTATTGGTCTGTGTAGTCTTGAGAGCCGGTGGGTGTATATGCTGCCATATATACAGTGCCGTCGTTTCCTAGATTTACCTCGCCATGCTCAGGCAAGTTTTCGGTTTTGAAACTCGCTTTACAGCGTTTAAAAACTACACCTTTGTCGTCTAGCCACTTTCCTTCAAAAGCTATCTCGTTTTTTTTATCGGTAGCAGTATATACTAGTATTGTCTTCTTATCGTCCGATACTGATGAAGAAAAATAGTTTTTTGTTGGTCCGAATATTCCCGTTTTTTTATGTCCTATTTCTATAGGTTTATTTATCAGTAGACCGCTGGCATCCAATAGTGCCGCATATTGCACCACTTTGTTGCTTTCTAGTGCCTGATACAGCACCATCATTTTGTCAGGGTAGGGTATGAATTTTACCTGG
>JBIKKS010000452.1:0-4919 GCA_044360235.1 Flavipsychrobacter sp.
AGCTATAGATGCGCTATTACCTGCAGACTGGTATGTGGTGCAAGATGCATCGTCGCAGGCTACAGGGGCTTATATGCAGCCAAAAGGTGGCGAACACTGGTACGACTGCTGCGCTGGTGCGGGTGGTAAGTCGCTACTACTGATGGATAGCGGTGCTAAGATACAACTCACCGTAAGCGACAGGCGCGCCAGTATACTCAGCAATCTTAAAGAAAGATTCAAAACCTACGGACTTACCCCACCCACCGCCATAGTTACTGATGTGGCCGATGCGGCAGCAGTAGCAGCTCGCTTAGGCAAAGAGCAGTATGACCACATCATATGCGATGCCCCCTGCAGTGGTAGCGGCACTTGGGCGCGCACCCCTGAGCAATTGTACTTTTGGCAGGCCGAAAAAGTGAAAGAATATGCAGCACTACAGCTAGCTATAGCTACTAACGCCAGCAAGCTGCTGCGCCCCGGCGGCAAGCTATTATACATCACGTGCTCTGTATACCAAGAAGAAAATGAAGGAGTGGTAAACGCATTGATAGCCGCCACTGGCATGCGTGTGCAGATACAGACACTCATTAATGGCACCGCCCTCAAGGCAGACAGTATGTATGTGACAGTACTACAAAAAGAACAGTACATTTGAATAGCACAAACGAACTTGCCCCATGCAGCTAACCATGCACAATGTAATACCCTTGTATCTGCAAGACCGCATCAAAGGGCAACCTTCTGCTATATGGGGCACTACTGTCGGCATGCAACAAGGCGAGCTGGTGAGTGTGCAGGCACCATCAGGCGCAGGCAAAAGCACTTTCGTGCAGCTACTATATGGCTTGCGCAAAGACTATACGGGTACTGCCCTGTGGGATAACCTGGCAGCAAACACCACCGACGACGAGGCATTGGCAGCACTGAGAACCAACAACATAAGTATTGTGTTTCAAGACCTCCGCTTGTTTGGTGAGCTGACAGCTATGGAAAACATAGAGATAAAACGATGCCTAACTAACACCACAAGCACTGCCACTGTCCACGAATACCTGCACAGGCTAGGAATGAGCCACAAAATAGATGCTAGAGCCGAAACCCTATCTTATGGCGAAAGACAACGGATAGCCATCATTAGAGCTTTGATGCAGCCCTTCAACTGGCTGCTCCTAGACGAGCCATTTAGCCACCTCGACAATGACAACCGGCATAAAGCTATAGAATTGATAAGGGAAACAGTACATGCCCGAAAGGCTGGCATGATACTTGCCGACCTCAATACCAACAACTACTTTGCTTACACCCAAACACTGATAATGTGAGCAACACCACACAACATACATTGCTTGGCAAGCTACTACTGCAACCCGGCGGCAAGCTGCGCCTTACAGTAGCCATAAGTACTCTTGTGGCCGGCACTACCCTACTGCTACTGAGTGTGCTGGTATGGTGGAACTTTGGGGTACTACTGAGCGGCGATGCACAAAAGGGCAATACCACCAAAAACTATGTGGTAATAGGCAAGTTAGTGACCGACTACAACATGGCCAATGTGGCCGGTAATACCTTTAGCCCTCAAGAAGTACAAGACATGCACCGTGCGCCACAGGTACAAGATGTGGGCGAGGTGATACCTGCTCGGTTTGCAGTGTATGCAGTAATAGGTGGCAGGCTGGCAATGGCTACAGACCTACCGCTGGAGAGTGTGCCCGACCGATTCTTGGAGGAGGTACCAGAAGACTGGACTTGGGAGCCCGGGAAGCGGCAACTACCAGTCATACTTTCTTCACAGTTCTTAGATGTGTACAATTATGTGTTTGCACCCAGCCAGGGGCTACCACAGTTGTCGCGCACATCTGTAAAGGCAGTGGGGCTAAAACTGCAAGTGGGTGGCGAGCAAGGCACTACCCTGTCGGCACATGTGGCGGGCTTTTCAGAGTATCTGGGTTCTGTGCTGGCACCACCTGCTTTTATAGCTTACGGCAACAAGACCTACGGACAAGGCGCGGCCAGTGAGCAACCCTCAAGACTAGTACTGAAAGTAGCCGACCCGTCTGATACCCGCTTTGCTGCCTATCTGGAGCAGCATGGCTACACCGCCAATCCTCAAAACCTGCGCTGGAGCAAGATGCGGGCTATTGTAGAGGTAGTGACCACTGCTACAGGTGTGCTGGCACTACTACTTATGGGTATGAGCACACTGGTGTTTGTGCTGTTTATACAACTCAGCATCACCCGTGCACAGCAGTCGCTGGTGTTACTGGGCCAGTTAGGTTATAGCCCTAAGCACATATACAGGTTTGTGGCTGGGCGATACCTCCCCCTTATAGTGGGCGCTATGGCAGCTGCTATGCTACTGTGCTGTGCCATACAAGTGGTAGCGGCTCAGGTAGCATCGCATAGCCAGCTTACATTACCCAAATTGCCTGGCTTGCCTGTGTGGGGGGCTTTCGGCATCAGCACACTTGTACTGCTACTGCTAGTAAGCAGATCTGTAAAAAGAGCAATCAGACACTGACACCACCTCAAAACAACAATGCTACCTGCAGAGAGGTAGCATTGATTAGTATGTTACAGCAACTTTATAATTGCTAATTCGGTATATTACTTATTCAGCGCAGTGATGATTTCTGGGCTCATAGGATTGGTACTAGGCTCGAAAACTGCTACCAATTCTCCTTTTTCGTTGATCAGATACTTCTGAAAATTCCACCTCACATCGCTGTCTTTGTAGCCGTTGTGTTTCTTTTCGGTAAGCCAGTGGTATATAGGCGCCATGTCGCCACCTTTCACAGATATTTTGGCAGCCATCGGGAAGGTAACACTATATTTTTTTTGGCAGAATGCAGCTATTTCCGAATTACTACCTGGCTCTTGTGCGCCAAAGTTATTGGCAGGAAAACCAATGATAACCAGTTTGTCCTGATACTTCAGGTGCAATTTCTGCAAGTCGGCATACTGCGGTGTGTTACCACACTGCGATGCAGTGTTCACTATCATTATTTTTTTACCCTTGTACTTTGCGAAGTCGATTGTTTTTCCATCTACCGCCTCTACCTTGAAATCATAAATACTCTTAGGCACTTCGTTTTTAGGTGCACTAAAGAAAAACAGAAGGTTCAACATCATCATCAGTTGCATTGTCATATACATTAGTTTTAGTAGTGCGAATTTACGGGGTTTTAAACCCATGAAATAAAGATTTTTCTATAGGGGTATATACAATACCCAAAGTATACATTTCCCTCACCACTCCCAAAACCAATAGGGTTTGGCAATGAGTGAATTAATGATTATTTTGCCAATATATATAAGCATTCAAACACGCATCTCCCATTCCTGCACCTGTGTACTAAACTTATAGTGCGTATAGGTAAGAAATTGTGGGTACTACGTTTTACTTTTGAGCATTACACACTATATGGCAAAGCAAAAACAACCTAACAAAACACCACAACCCAAGCCGCAACCAGCCGCTGCACCCAAGCAAGCTGCTGCTACCACCATACCATCTGCAGCTACCACTGATGCCCCATCGCTCAAGTGGTTCATGATAATACTGGCGGCTGTGGTGCTCCTCGTCAATATTCGCACCATAGGTTACGACTACACGTTAGACGATCCTTTTTTCACAAAGGACAACCCCAACGTAAGCAAGGGCTTATCGGCAATAAAGGAGTTCTTTACCCATGCGGCATACTATGGTGTATTCAAAAACCACGATGCTTCTTACCGCCCACTGATGCTCACTAGCTTTGCTGCTGAGAAAGATCTGTTTGGATTCAACCCACATACTGGGCACCTTATTAATCTCTTGTTGTTTGCACTAGAAGTTGTGCTGCTGTTTCAGTTGCTACGCCGGCTGTTTAATGGTATGTCGGTGTACGTGCCGTTTTTTATGACCATGCTATTTGCCTTGCACCCCATACACACAGAGGTGATAGCCAGCATCAAAAGCCGAGATGAAATAATGGGCTTGCTGTTCTCTATCCTCGCACTCACCCAAACCCTGAAATATGCCGACACTGGCAAGATGAAACACATGCTACTTACAGGTCTATTTTTCTTCTGTGCGCTCATGTCCAAGGAGACCCCTATAGCACTGGTGCTTATTGCCCCTATGACGTTATATTTTTTCAGAGAACAACCATTATCTGCCATTATCAGGGCCACTGTGCCCTATGTGGCTGTGGCAGCGGTCTACATGGTGATGCGTGCAATGTTTATAGAGAGCGATGGTGAAAAAGTAGTGATATTGGTAAACAATAATGCCCTGATGGCTGCCACCAACTATGGCGAAAAACTAGCCACTTTATTATACATCCAACTCAAATACCTCATACTGCTGGTATTGCCCCACCCCCTGTCTTACGACTATTCTTATAGCCAAATACCCATCATCAGTTTTGCCAATCCCAAAGCACTGGCAGCACTGGCAGCTATAGCAGCCATGTTTGTGTATGCCCTGCGCCGCTTCAGCAAAAAAGATGTGTTTGCCTATTGCATACTGTTTTATGGCATGTCGGTTATTATTACCTCCAATCTGCTGGTAGATATAGGTGCTACTATGGCAGAGCGATTTATTTTCACTGGCTCTCTGGGTTTCTGTATGGCAGCGGTGCTACTCATTGCACGTGCTATGAAGGCCGATACCAGAAGCATCAGCATGGCAACGGCAAAGCCCTTTCTGGGAGTAATGACGGTAGTATGTGCCCTGTATGCCGGCAAAACATTCGCTCGCAATGAGGCATGGCGCGACAATCTGTCGCTATACCTTACTGGCATGGAAACCGCGCCCGATAGCTGGCGAGCACAGTACCTGCTAGGAGTAGAGTACACCAAAATGATAAGCACCGAAACCGACCTAGCTACTAAAAAAGAACTGTACTCCAAGGCCATAACTTGTTTCAACAGAAGCCTGCAAATACTGCCCAACA
>JBIKKS010000198.1:0-4902 GCA_044360235.1 Flavipsychrobacter sp.
TCTATGACTTCGATATGTCTGCCAGAAAAGTTTCTGGTTTCTACATTATATTCATCGCCTTTGGACATAATGTGTACAATGATATTCTCTACAGATATAGGCTTGCCGAAGTCTATATCTGCTATGTTATTATACTCTATTTTTTTGCCATCAATTATTATGACGCTTCCCGAGCCAATAGCAGTGAACACATGACCTTGGTTGACAATAATGCCTGTATCCTCGCCTAGACCTATGCCTATAGCACCTGGCTGAGCAGATACTGCCTGTGCCAATCTGTTGAACCTACCTCGTTTGTCGAAGTGGGTATCTATGATTACATTCTGCATAAAGCCTAAGCCAGTGGTGATTTTCACCTCGCCTTTGAGGTGTGCCAATGCAGCATTGCCTTCATATACCATTGTATTGCTCATAGCCATAGCGCCAGCACTGGTACCTGCTATCACAAACTCCTCCTCCATATATCGCTCCTTGAGTATGTCCAGAAATTCTGTGCCACCAAAGATGGAAGAAAGACGCAACTGGTTACCACCAGAAAACATTACGCAGTTGCAGGCTTTGAGCCTTTCTATGTGTTCAGGAGTACCCACATTTTCGCGACCACGAATGCGCATGTGCCCTACGTTGTTGCAGCCAAGTTTCTGAAAGCCGGAAATATAATTTTCAGCAACCTCGTCAGGGATAGAAGATGCTGTAGTGATTACTTCAACTCTTGGCTCTGTACCAATTACACTTATTATATTTTTAAGTATTCCTAACTCAAAGAAGTTGAGGCGGTTACGCTGTACAATGCCTTTTTCAAGGTCTGTTCCCTTATCTTCTGCTCCGCCTATAGCTATTAAATGTCCTTTTGGATAAATCACTTACAGTTGTTGGTTTTGTAAAAAAATAAAGCTGCAAACTTAATCTTTTTTACCTAACGGCTAGTACTTATGGCAAATTTTAACCCAAAGCAATAATATGAACCCTTACAAAAGTTTGGGATTTAGTTACATAATCAATACCTTTTCACCTAGAAACATAAATTTATGATTACCGCAAAATACTATGCCAGAAGGGCATTTTTGGCTATTGCATTACTAGCGCACACCGCTACCTGGGCAAAGGATGATAACTACAGCAAATATCAATGGAGTAGCAATAGAGCTGCGGGGCACACATACAAGTATGTGACCAATGACCCTACCAAAACTAGATTTTACAAGTTAGAAAACGGATTAACTGTAATACTAAGCCCCAATAATAAGGAGCCACGTATGCAGGTGTTTGTAGCAGTAAAAGCGGGTAGTAAAACCGACCCAGCATCGCACACTGGCTTGGCGCACTATCTGGAGCATATGATGTTCAAGGGGACTTCTACTTATGGCTCTCTGGAATGGAAAAAGGAACAACCACTCCTGAACCGCATAAACATGCTTTATGAAGAATACAACAAAACGAAAGACGAAACACAGCGTACTGCTATATACAAACGAATAGACTCAGTATCGGGTGTGGCAGCAAAATATGCCATAGCTAATGAGTATGATAAAATGATGGGTGCAATGGGGGTGAAGGGTACGAATGCCTTTACATCGTTTGAGCAAACAGTGTATACTGAAGATGTGCCAGCAAATTCTGTAGATAAGTTTTTCAAGGTACAGGCAGAACGTTTTCGCGACCCAGTGTTCAGAATATTTCATACTGAGCTTGAAGCTGTGTATGAGGAGAAAAACCGAGGACTGGACAATGACAATCGCAAGGTATCGGAACTGATGCTAGAAGAGCTGTTTAAGAACCACAACTACGGCAAACAAACTACTATAGGTACTGTAGAACACCTGAAAAATCCGTCGCTGATGGAGATACGCAAATACTACAATACCTACTATGTGCCCAACAATATGGGTGTAATAATAGCAGGTGATTTTGACCCAGATGTGATGATAAAAAAAGTAGAAGATTACTTCTCGTTCATGAAAAAAGCAGAAGTACCACAATATACCTTCAAGCCCGAAGAACCCATAACCAGGCCTATAGAAAAAGAAGTATTGGGACCCGATGCAGAGTATGTAAGCATAGGTTACCGTATGCCTGGTGTACATGCTGATGATGCACTGCTGGCTGACCTTGTGAGCCAAGTGCTGACCAATGGTCGTGCAGGACTGATAGACCTGAATCTGGTAAAAAAACAAAAACTGCTGCGTGCTAGTGCAGGTGTAGACATTCTGATAGATTATGGCTACATGTATTTGCAAGGAACACCTACTATGGGGCAGAGCCTAGATGATGTAAAAAAACTAATGCTGGGTGAAATAGAAAATCTGAAAAAAGGAAACTTTGATGAAGCACTGCTCACATCTATCATCAACAATGCGAAGAAAGCGGTGATGCAGCAAAACGAAAAATACAGCTCGCTGGCTTATGCACTGATGGGGACATTTACCAGTGAAGACGACTGGGCAAACTATGCTGCTTATACCGACCGTCTGTCGCGCCTGACCAAAAAAGACATCATAGCATTTGCCAATAAATACTTTGCTGATAACTATGTGGTAATAAACAAACGCAAGGGTGAAGATAAAAACATAACCAAGGTACCCAAGCCACCTATCACGGCAGTAGAAACCAACAGAGATGCGCAATCGCAGTTTGTGAAGACGGTAAGTAATATGCCTGTGCCACCTATAGCACCTGTGTGGATAGACTATAACAAAGACATAAAGAAGAGCAATGTGGGCCCAGCAGAGTTGATGTATGTAGCCAATACTGACAATGATCTTTTCAGGATGTCTTACCGCTACAAAACAGGCACATGGAATAACAAAAAACTAGCCATAGCTGCCCAATATTTACAGTTTTTGGGTACCAGCACTATGAGTGCAGAAGATATATCGAAAGAGTTTTACAAACTAGCATGTAGTTTCACCCTTAGTGCCGACAGAGAGTATACTACACTGCGTGTAGAGGGATTGCAAGAGAACTTTGATAAAGCAGTGAATCTGTTGGAAGATCTGGTAGCGAATTGTCAGCCAGACGAAACTGCACTGGCATCGCTGAAAGCACGCATCAGCAAGAGTAGAGCAGATGCTAAAAACAACAAGGGTGCCATCATGCAGGGTCTCGTAAACTATGCAAGATTTGGAGAGAAAAATCCGTTTAATAATACACTGAGCAATGCAGAACTGGATGCCATTACCAGTACAGAACTGGTGAATATCCTGCACAGTATGTCTGCCACTAGCCATAGGATACTGTATTACGGACCAGCATCTATGACCGCACTTACAGCATCGCTCACGGAGCGTCATAAACTGCCATCTATGTTTAGCCCAGCACCTGCGGCAACGGTGTTTAACTATACGACACAGGCTGAAAATCAGGTGTTATTTGCAGATTATGATATGGTGCAAAGCGAAATTCGCTGGGTGAGGAACATAAGTGGTTATGATCCTGCCAAGCAACCAGTGATAGATATGTTCAACAACTATTTTGGGGGAAATATGGGCGCATTGGTGTTTCAGACAATACGCGAGAGCAAAGCACTTGCATACTCTACCAACTCGTATGTGGCTGCTCCTGAAAAACGTGAAGATCCTTACTACATATCTGCCTATGTGGGTTGTCAGTCAGATAAACTGGGCGAGTCTGTGACTGCTATGAATGAGTTGCTGAACGAACTACCATCAGTAGAAAACAACCTGCAAACTGCAAAATCGGGACTGAAAAAGGATATAGAAACAGAGCGTATAACACAGGATGACATCATTTTTAACTATCTGGATGCGGAACGCAAAGGACTTAACGAAGACCTGCGTAAAGTAATATACACTGCTGCCGACAAACTGAGTTATGCAGACCTGAAAAAATTTCATGCCGACTATATGGCCAACAAGCCCTACACATACTGTGTAGTAGCATCTGAAAAGAAAGTAAACATGGACGATGTTCGCAAATGCGGACCAGTAAAAAAGCTGACGTTGACCGAGATTTTTGGGTATTAATGAGTAGCGGTAAAAGAGTGTAAAACAAGTAGGGCTGTGTAGAAAAGATATATTTATATCTGACCGCACAGCCCTGATTATTACTGGTTTTATCCACCCTACTTTTTCTTAGTTAAGTTGATGTGCGAAACCCATGCTAACTGTAGGTATACAAAGTTAGTGAGGTCGTATTGAGGGTTGTTGACCCAGAAAATATATAATGGACCAGCTTCTATACTACTATTTTTTCCGGTTTTGAAACCTAATGCTGCCGAGGCCCAGTTTTCGGCATATACAACACTGGCATTTTTGAAGGTATTGAAAAATAACTCGTTGTAAGCCGAGAAGTACGCATGGCTATTGCCCAGTGGCATTTTCACGCCAAACAAATATCTGACACGGCTAGTATATGGCCATGTGTCTGTAAGTCGGTTTTGAATGAATCGACCATCGTATCGTAAGCGATGCTTGAAGGTAGTGGAGCCTGAATGGTGCACATAGGTACCCTGAACATAGTATCTGTGCTCGTTTCTGTACCTGTCTGTAAAAGGTTGCTGCCGCTCATATACATAACTGCTAGTCATCGCAAAAGAGGGACTCAGCTGATAATGTATAGCATTCTCGGCATAAAGAGCAGATATGCCTGCTTGGGAGCGAGTACCATCGGCAGTGCGACTATGATAAAGATCCGCTGCAACAAAGTAATAAAGGCTGTATGCCCACTTATTGCTTATAGTGCCGCTATGGTCGATGGTAGGAAATAACCCTACCGAGCCACTACTTTGTGCGCTAGCAGAAGTAGCCAAATGCACTAAGAAAATGAGTGCAAGCAATGATTTGCGAAACATGATGTGTATATGTATCTTGTATGTGAATCAATACCCCTTTCTTAGCATATCGGCATACTTATTGGGTAGTGGGCTGTTTTCTACTGCCTGTG
>JBIKKS010000200.1:0-4888 GCA_044360235.1 Flavipsychrobacter sp.
GCCTTCTTATACTGCTCCCGGGCATGCATGCATCTACACAGGCTCTGTACCATCTATACATGGTATAGCTGGTAACGATTGGTATGATGCTGCTACTGGTGTATCTCATTATTGTGTAGATGATACATCTGTAAAAGCTACGGGTGATAAAGTAGAAGGCTACTCGATGAGCCCTGCCAATTTACTCACTACAACAATTACAGATGAACTGAGGCTAGCTACTAACTTCCGCTCGCGTGTCTATGGAGTATCATTAAAAGATAGGGGTAGTATACTGCCTGCGGGTCATCTTGCCAATGCAGCGTATTGGTATAACGATAAAACAGGCAATTTTATAAGTAGTACCTATTATAAAAATCCAAACCCTCAGTGGTTGCAGACTTTTAACAAACGCAGGGTGGGCGATAGCTTGGTGCAGCTGGGTTGGGATCTGCTGTACAAGCCAGAATCATACATTAACAGTACTGCTGATGCTTCGCCTTACGAAGGGCCGTTTAAGTGGGAAACTACTCCTACATTCCCTCGTAGGTTTGATACCCTTACCCCCAAAACCCGTAATACAGTATTGAAATCTATACCTGCTGGCAATACTTATTCTATTATGATGGCTAAAGCTTGTATAGAAGGGGAAAAATTAGGCAAGAGTGGAGCTACAGACTTTCTTACGCTCAGCCTGTCTTCTACCGACTATATAGGACACCGTTTTGCTCCAAACTCAGTTGAGATTGAAGATACTTACCTGAGGTTAGATAAAGATATTGCTGATCTCTTACAGTATTTGGATAAGAAATACGGAAAGAACAATTATCTGTTGTTCCTTACCGCCGACCATGGTGCAGCACATAACCCGCAATTTCTTACTGACAATAATGTGCCAGCTGGAGCATCGTCTACTGATATGACAGTGGAAATAAATAGCTACCTAAGTAGTATATATGGGCTGGACTCAATAGTTACATTTACAGACAATTACCAGATATGCCTCAACGAGTCACTTTTTACTCGCTATACTCTTAGCCGCCCTGATGTGCGTAGCACTATTATGAAATGGCTCAAAGCGAGCCCTGAAGTTGCTTATGTGATAGATTTAGAAAACCAGCAATTAGCTCATGTGCCAGAGCCAATTCGCAGTATGGTAATCAATGGATACCATGTCAATAGAAGTGGTGGTATACAGATAATTCTGAGACCAGGTTGGTTTAATGGTCAAGGCCACACTACAGGCACAACTCATGGTACCTGGAATCCTTATGATGCCCATATACCCCTGCTGTGGTATGGCTGGCATGTGCCACATGGCGCTACAAGCATGTCTGTAAACATGACCGATATAGCGCCTACGCTTGCAGATATGCTACACTTGCAAATGCCTAATGGCTGTATAGGTAAGCCTATACAGCCGTTGCTGGATGCACA
The DNA here is from genome assembly GCA_044360235.1 of Flavipsychrobacter sp. GTDB lineage: Bacteria > Bacteroidota > Bacteroidia > Chitinophagales > Chitinophagaceae > Nemorincola. The sequence continues at coordinate 1,417 of JBIKKS010000200.1, forward strand.
GCATAACAAAAAGAGAAAAAACACAGAGTAGCTTATAAATGATGGTAGGGCGAGTTGTTAAGTATACTTAGTGATCTATACACTTGCTCTGCTACTATGAGTCGCACTAACTGGTGTGGGAATACTAGCCCAGATAGCGACCAGCATTGTTTTGCTTGGCTGCGAATGGAGTCTGTTACTCCAAATGCACCACCTATAAGTATCACCAGTGTCTTTACGCCCATGTTCATACATTGCTGCATTTGTTGCGACCATTGTACTGAATTGTGCATCTTACCTCTTTCATCTAGTAAAATGAGATAGTGGTGAGGCTGAAGGCGTTTTAATAGCATTTCTTCTTCTTGTAGCTTGGTTCTGGCTACATCTGTTGTAGCTGCTTTTTTTGGTGTTTGTAGTATCACTAATTCTATACTATTCCAAGGTTGGGTCTTTTTGAAATAATAGCGAATGCCTTCGTCTATAAACGATTCATTTTCCTTGCCTATCGACCATATTTCTATATGCATGTATTCAACGCCTACTTACAAGCAAAGGTGAAAATTATTTTCTGCTTTTTAGAAAAAATGTTTGCAGATTAGAAACTGATTCTTATCTTTGCACTCCGAAAACGGGGAAACGGTTCTGTAGCTCAACTGAATAGAGCATCTCACTACGGATGAGAAGGTTTCAGGTTTGAATCCTGACAGGATCACCAAGAGGCTGTTACAGTTGTAGCAGCCTTTATTATGAAGGCTGATTGTATTTGTTTTCGCACATTTTTGTTGTAAAATCGCTTACTTAATCACTTTTACCATCCAAAGAAATGGCGCGTTGGTCAATCGGCTAAGACGCCTCCCTTTCACGGAGGAATGACGGGTTCGACTCCCGTACGTGCTACTAAGCGGGAACTTTCGAGATTAAAATCGAAGTTCCCGTTTTTCTTTTCCCCTGAACGCCTTACCAGACAAGCCTATATCTTTGGTTGAATTGTAGAAGGATTAAAATATACCTATAAAAAAAGGTCTCCCGAAATGGGAAACCTTTTTTGTAGTTCCATCTGGATTCGAACCAGAACAAACAGAACCAAAATCTGTTGTGCTACCGTTACACCATGGAACTATCCTCTAGTGTTATTGGGCTGCAAAGGTAAAAATGCTTTTTCAAAAAAACAAGAAAATTTACCTCGAAAATGCAATGATAATAAATATTCTTTCGCTTAATGTTATGCTTTTGCAGCTAGTGATTTTTTGAGGAAATCTATAACTTTTACTTCAGTAGCATCCAGTTCTCTTAGATCTGCTAGATGTACTGAAACCCAGTCTGTAATGTGTATGAGGTGAAATATTCGTTGCCAATATGTTTTACCTTCAGAGTAAATTTCCAGAATGGTAGGTTTGTACTTTTTCATGATTTCCTTGCCTATTTCTATTCTTAGCTGCACTCTGTCAAAATCGTCTTGGTTACGCAATATTACTACTACTTTGTCGGTAGCATTATCGCGCCAACCCACTAGCTCGTTATGGTTCATTTCAGGTACTGCACCATGCCATGCTAGCATTTTACTATTTTCATTGATTTGCTGCCTGAATCTTACAGCTACACCTTCGATCGTAGATGCTGAATAAACTATTGGTGTTTTGCCCACCATTTTTTTAGCAATAGCTAATGATTGTTTTTGAGTATCTGCTTCATTGGCTATCATTTTTTTGATAGCGCCCTTTATTTCCTTCTCAAAGCTGTTTGTTATCAACTGAAAGTAATGCAACACCCATAATAGTTGCACCATGGAGTAGCCTAGACACGAACGTGGAGGCATACCAGCGGGAACTAAAATGCAGTCTAGTTTTTTAGCGTTTGCAATCTCAGCTATTTTACCACCAGATGTGATACACACAATAGTGGCTTTTTGCTTACGAGCTTGCTGCATAGCCATCAGTGTTTCTTCGGTGTTGCCAGAATAAGAGCACACTATAACCAAAGAATGTTTGTTGACAAAAGCAGGAATAAAATAATCTTTATTGACAATAAAAGGAACATTTAGTTTGTCGAAGACAAAGTTCTGAACAATCGAACCTCCTATTCCACTGCCACCCAAACCGGTAACAACAATATTGCTAAAGGTTGAAATAGGAGTAATGAATTTATGATTTTTGCCAATAATCAATGCTTCTTTCAACTGTATTGGGAAATCTTGTACTAGTTTTTTCATTTTATAGCATGTATTTATTGTAGTGGTAGTATCCCGATAGACAACAGGTAGCACCGAAAAGTGTAATTATAGAGAAACTGATCAACAAATATTTGCTGTTTACATCCTTTAAAAGCATCAAAACATTAGTTTAGCACTATATTTATTTTTCAATGTCCAAACATAGTAAAATTGGGATAAAAGGCGAAGAGATTGCATCAAACTTTTTGCTAAATAAAGGTTATAAAATTCTTTTTCGTAATTGGCGTTATGGGAATAAAGAAGTGGACATAATTGCTGAAAAAAATGAAATAATAGTTTTTGTAGAAGTTAAAACCAGATCTGGAGAAAAATATCAGTTTCCGGAGGAAGCAGTAAACAAGAAAAAACAATCTTTCCTTAAAGCCGCAGCAGAAGGTTACACCGACCAGAGTCTGGCAAAATGCAATATCAGATTTGACATAGTAAGTGTGCTTATGGAAAGCGACCATGTAAAAGAGATTATACACTTTGAAGAGGCTTTTTAGGCATCTTTACTTGGTATTAAGTGTCAATTTAGTTAACTGTTTTAAGGTATTTGTCGGGTCGGGCTACAAAAGCGGTTTTACAATTTTCACTGCAAAATCGTATAGTATCGTTCATATACACTGTGTTTTCTACCCATCCTGCATCGTAGGTCATTTCACATACCGGGTCTACTTTGCCTGCTTTTATATCTTCTACCGAAACTGCCACTTCTTCCTTAGCGGGTTCAGACATTGCTTCAGTAGTTGCATCTGTAACTTTTTCATTGCCACATGACATAGTGAATAATGCTAGCGAAGCAGCTAATATGATTTTTTTCATGATTGTTTCTTTTGTTTTTCTTCTCTAAATGTTACTCTTCAATTGCAAAAGTGAATGCAAATTTATGCCATTATTTCTTCTTTCAACGTAGCTGTTTCGTGCAGATTTATTTTATCTAGCTCCAGAAGGGTATAGCTGCCATCAGCCGAACGTTCAAACATTGGGAGGAAGCGGGCGCCATATACAAGGTCCTCAGCAGTGTAAGACGTTCTTTGTTGTACTGTGTTAGAGAAATGATCGTCAAAAGCCCTTACGTAAACCATTACTTCCATTTTGGCTTCGTGGAGTGTTTCTTTGCTAAACTGATAGAGTGGGCTTTCTTCTGTAATATGGTGTACCAATGTCCAGCTAAGAGCTAAAGAATTGATCTTCGAAAACTCTAAGGGTAATGGATAAAATCTAGTCACAGTTTTTCCGTTTTCTTGTATGTGTAGTGCCACTGTTATTTGTGCATCAACA
>JBIKKS010000199.1:0-4888 GCA_044360235.1 Flavipsychrobacter sp.
ATCATCGAATGCTACCCAAGCAATAGCCCAAAAGTGAGGAAACTGCCAGAAAAACTGCAAAGTAAATAGCAAGAAACCACCAGCATCGATAGAACCAGTAGCTGCTACCCAACCTATAAGTGGAGGGAGCGCACCGGGAATAGCGCCGATAAAGACTGCTATAGGGTGTACTTTCTTCATAGGTGTGTATGCAAAAGCATACAACAACAAAGAAATGAAACTAAGCACACCAGCCTGTGGTGTGAAATAAAAACCGAGCAACAAAGCACCTATAACGCCTGTAGCTATAGCAAATATCCATGCCTCAGTATCGCTCATTCTGCCATCAGGCAAGGGGCGCATACGGGTACGTTTCATGAGTCGGTCGCTATCTCGCTCCAGAATCTGATTGATGGTATTGGCACCGCCAGTAACCATCATACCACCTGCAAAAAGTGTAATTATTCGCTGCCAAAGACCAAAATCACTCCATGAAAAAGTGATACCGGGAGCCATAAGGTAACCAATAACACTACTGAAAACAACCATACCGCTGAGGTTGGGCTTCAGTAACTGATTGTAGTCGCGCAGGCGGGCTAGCACAGTTATATTTTGTTTGGCTTCTATCGACTCTTGTTGCAGCATTAGCTATACGTAATCAATCAAAATTTTCTTGGTGTCAAAAGTACGACAATTTGGGATTTTATTAAGACAAATAGCTAACATAAAATACACAAATGCTAACCTGACTCATTGTCACTATTATGCTACTACTGAGTATAAAAAAACCAGCAACTGCAGCACTACTATTCAGCTTTGAGCTGCTTAAGCGCTATTAGTGCTTGAGCTAGTATGGTAGGCTCTCTCTGAGTAAATTCTGCAATATTTACTGGTACATCATTACTACCCGGACCTGTCCATTTTATGAGCTTGTTGTCGTTGAAGTAATACCTGTTTATTTCCAGCTTGGTCTTTTTATCATCATACCAGTCGCTGTCATTGGCCGCCAGGGCTACCTCTTCGGTATAAGTGGTAGGCTTATTGTAGACATAATCTTCGCTGTGTACAAATATCAGCATACCATCATCAAAGTAATAGTCAGTAAACCTTCTGCTATTGGCACCAAAATGTTGGGTACTTACTTTTTTAGCCTCATCATCTCTGAAATACCCGACCACTACGCCGTGCTCTTCGGATACAATATCATCTACCTGTTTCAGGGTATATTCCTTCAGTTTACTATTTATCTGCTCTGTATTTTTACCTATTCGTGCCAGTATATCTCCTTGCTTTTTTTTGCAAGATGTGATAGCCAACACTACAAAAACCAATACAATAAGTAACTTGTTCATAACCCTAGATCTACAATAAAAACTGAATGTATTTTGTAACCTGCAATACTACACCCTACACACCTGCGGCGCTTATTTCTTTAACCTGTCCATGTTCTATACGCACTACCCGAGCAGGATATTTTTGAATAATGCCGTAGTCGTGTGTAGCCATGATAAATGCTGTCTGGAAATCGCGGCAAATATTGAATAACAGCTGCATTATTTCGTCGGTAGTATCGGGGTCTAGGTTTCCGGTAGGTTCATCTGCCAGTATGAGTTTGGGGTTATTGAGCAAGGCACGTGCTATATCTACACGCTGTTGCTCGCCGCCTGACATTTCGTAGGGCATTTTGCTGCCTTTATTTTTCAGGCCCACTTTTGCCAGTACATTTTCTATCTTTTCGCGCATCATCACTTTGTCTTTCCAGCCAGTAGCTTTCAGCACAAACTCGAGATTGTCGTAGACATCTCTGTCTGTAAGTAACCTAAAATCCTGAAACACGATGCCCAAATTTCTGCGTAGTAAGGGTATCTTTTGCCAAGTAAGCTCTTTAAGGTTAAAGCCTGCTACATTGCCCTCTCCTTCTTTCAGATACAAATCGCCATAAAGTGTTTTTAGCAAGCTAGATTTACCAGTACCTGTCTTGCCTATCATGTATATGAACTCACCCTTGTCTACTTCTAGGTTTACATTATTGAGCACTAGGCTGCTACCCTGATAAATATTTGCCTGCATCAATGTAACAATATTCATTGATTCAGTTTGTGTTGGCTCCATCTGATAATCCATATTCACAAAGATATACCTGTAATCATTAACAAAAAGAAAAAAAGAAAGCGGCAACACCAGAGCTGAGTGTTGCCGCTATAAATATACTATCCGTCAAAATTAATACACCACTAACTTCTGTGTATTCATTTGGCTGCCAGTGACAGTCTGTATGAGGTAAATACCTTTTGAAGCTATGTGTGCAGCGGGTATGAGTATACGTGCCTGAGTACCTTTTACTGCTTGCTGCGCGCTATACACTACTTTGCCAGTTATATCTGTAACTGTGATAGTAGCAGTAGTATTGGTGGCATCGCTGACTATAACCCATGCATCGCCTACAGTAGGATTTGGAACTACAGCTACACTGGCTACACCTGGTTTTATGTCGGAAGCGCTTGCAGGCCAAGATGCAAAGTGTATCCTATCCATATAAAAGTTGTTGCCACTGCTGGTTACACCGTTAGCGCCAGCACCTGGTTTGAAACGAAACCTGAATGTGGTATAGTTGGTGATAGCTGCCGTGGGCAGGGCAATGGTTTTGGGAGCCCAATCTGCATTAGAGGTAGGCACATAAGGAGTAGTTACTGTTCCTTTGTTGAATAAGTCTCCTTTGCCTAGTTTAGCCAAGCTAGTCCATGTTGTGCCTTTATTGGTTGTATAGTCGATATACAATGAGTCGTTGATAGCAGTAGATATGCTGGAACGAGAAGCACCTGAGTAGAAGAAATTAAGATTGCAAGTACCACCCCAGCCTGTAAGGTCCACCGGCAGACTGAACACATCATCAAAATCGCCCTTGGGAGAACCAGTGATAGGACCAGATGTAGCTGTAACTCTATCGTCATATCCTTTGTACATCAATGATGCATTGTCAAACGCACCTACATTGGCATACTGCCATTTAAATTCATTATTAAAGTAGTTGAACATTGGCCATTTGTTGCGATCGCCACTTTCGTTGAACTCCTGAAAGTATCCTGCTACTGTGTTGTAACCTGTGCGCTCTGTAACGTATACACTCTTGTCGAACACTACTGTTGTATCGCCTGTGTTGTTGCCTGTAGCCTTCATGGTAACTGTAACCCAACCTGGCTCAGAAAAAGAGTTGTTGAAATTGGTGGTAGAAGTAGAAGTAGGCGATGAAGCTCCGTTGGTGAATGTCCAGTTGAGCGCATCGAGGGTGTCGTTTTGAGTTTGGTTGATGAACCTTATTTCTTTGTCGGGGAAAGCAAAGTTTGCATTCTTAGCAAGATAACTACCACCACTAATATTCACTACATTGAAGTCTGGTATAGGCTTTAGGTCAGGCATAGGTGCCATAGCTCCAGTCATGATCAGATTTGTACTATCCCACAGACTGTTTCTACCAGCTATATTGCTATTGAGCGCCTGATGCATTCTGTATACCTGCCCTTTGGTAAACATCTTATCGCAATAGGTATAGTCCATTATATTTTGCGAATTGGTAGTATCGGGGTAGTTAATCATATATATATCTCCAAGAATGTCTGTATATAGTTTGTAATAATTGCCACAACAAGTGGTATCGTATAGGCTAGCAAAGGTGCAGCCAGTAGTCGCATGGCCCTTTGTAGGTGGTGTATCATCCACATTATCGTCGCCACAGGCTATATTGGGTTGGTTGTTGTCGCCCCAGGTATGGCTTAGGTTCAGTACATGACCTAACTCGTGTGGCATTGTTTTAGAGCCATTGTTCATGTAACCTGCCAGCGATAGTACACCATCGTAAAATGGTATGTAAGTAGCAGCAGCAGGTTTGTAGGCATAAGCTGCAGCATTATTGTTGGCTGCGCTCATTTTATTGATAAACCATAGGTTTATATAAGAGGTAGGCGACCAACCATCGAACTTAGCATCATTTCCACCATTGTAGGTAAGGTAAGATCTGCGACGAGTGATACCCTTGGTAGGGTTGCCATTGGGGTCTTTGGTAGCTAAATGCAACCTGATACGTGCATTGCCAATATACTTTTTGAAAGGTGGTATCACATCGGCAGTATCTGCATTCTTTTTAGCAAAAACGATGTTCCAGTCATTCACTGTCTTAAAAATGAAATCGTCTGGTATGTAATCACCGTTAAATGTGCTGGTGCTATAGGTGTTGTAATCGTGAATGATGTGAATAACAATTGGTATGTCGTACCAGAAGTTAGGGTTATCAGTTTGGTCGACTGCAGTAGTTTTTGCAGCAGTTCTGAAATCGAATTGACGCATGCCCGCCTCTAATTGTTTTTCGAGCTCGGCTTCGAATTGCAACAATTCAGGATGCTCTGCCAACAATTGCTGGCGCATCTCATCTGTACCACAGGGTTGTATTTGTGCGTAGCCACTTTGTGTTGCTAGGGCAGTAGCTAAGAGTAAAAGGAGTTTTTTCATTCGCCAAAATTTTATAAGATTTAAAAGTAAAGATTTATACACACAGTGCATTACTTTCCAACTAGTAATTTACAATATTATATACAGTGAAAATCATACACTTAACCGGTATCATAATGTATGATTTGTTTATTCTACTGGTCCTATTACTGCTTGAAAATACACCTATTGATAATAAAGACGTAATAGAAAGATAAAATCTTGGGTGGAAGCTAAAATTTTAATAAAAAACTGTCAAAAAAAAAACAAATCCCGGCATTGGGAGACTGACGGGACATAAATAATGATAAAACGACCTCACTTATCTATACCCTTCAAGACGCAGCCATGTAACCTACCCATGCCACCAGACCACCTATTACGCCACCGACTATCGCAGCATATATGGGTACTAACACAAACATTT
>JBIKKS010000201.1:0-4887 GCA_044360235.1 Flavipsychrobacter sp.
GACTTGGAGATATCAGCAATTTTGAGGCAGGTAGGGTCCAGACGAGCACCGGCACCCATTGAGCTCACTAGTTTTAGCCCCTTGGCATGTGCAGCCCTTATAAATGTCACTTTGGGTGTAATACTATCTATAGCATCTACCACGTAGTCGGGATTGCAGTCTAGCATAGAATCTACCCTATCTGGCATCACAAACTCTTTGATGATTGTAAGTTTCAGCTCTGGGTTTATCTGTTTCAGTCTATCACCCATTAGTTCTGCTTTGCTCATACCGTGCGTAGTAGCTAGTGCAGGCAATTGCCTATTGCGGTTACTAGGGTCTACCACATCACCGTCTATAATGGTCATTTGACCTACCCCCGACCTACAAATAAACTCAGCCGCAAACGAACCTACTCCACCCATACCCACTATAAGTACATGAGCATTATTAAGTTTAGTAAGTTTTTCCTTGCCTATCAGCAACTCAGTGCGAGAGAGCCATGCAGTATCGGTCATCATTGTACAAAAACGCTTTTAAAATTATCTTGAAGCTGCAAAATAATAGTATCTACCTCAGTTTTCCTTATTTCTGCCAGACAATGGTATATATCAATAATTGATTTACCAGAATTGTCAGTCTCCGCAAAAAAACGATCTGCTGGCACCTCTTTTACTACCTGCTGAATAGTAGAATTACCGTTCAATATTGCCGCACCAATTGACAGATAATAGCCCTTATGGAGCAACCTACGAGCCAAAATGTTGTTTTTATTGTAGCCATGAAACACCACTGGTACATGTACTTTCTCTGCGTCTAACACCTCTATTACCTCTTCAAATGCCCGAACACAGTGTATAATCAATGGCTTGGACAATGCATTTGCCAACCTCACTTGCTTCTGGAAATAGGACAATTGTAGTGCCCAATCTGTTGCGCAAACTTTATCTAACCCACATTCGCCAATAGCAAGGACATTGCTCTTACTGGCGATTGCTGTCATTGAGTCAAAATCTACATCTGCATTTTGCAGATACCAAGGGTGTAACCCTACAGAATAGACACCTCCATTTTTTATACTATCAAAACTTTGGTAGACATTCAACACAGAAAGTACATCATCAATGTGCGATGCAGTGTGCGTATGTATGTCATTATATCTGTATGATGTCACTACTTTCATTTTGAACCACAAAAAAATAAGAGATTGTCGCTATTCGTAAGCGACAACCTCTTATAACGAAAATAAAAAGCTGAAATTAGCCTATTGAAACCAGTTCGAGATCGAAAGTAAGATCGTGACCAGCTAATGGATGATTAGCATCAAGCGTCACCATACCTTCATTTACAGCTACTATTACCACTGGGAATACATTGCCCTGATCGTCGCCCATCTGCAATTCCATACCTACTTCAGGGGTCATATCAGCAGGGAAATCGGTAGTAGGATAATCCATTACCATTTCTTCGTTTCTGTGACCATACGCCTGATCTACAGGTATTGAAACAGTTTTTTTATCACCTGCTATCATCCCCATCACAGCATCATCAAAACCTTTGATAACCTGACCGGCACCGGCAGTGAAAGTTAGTGGTTCGCGACCTTCTGAGCTATCGAAAGTAGAACCATCATTGAGGCGGCCATGGTAATGCACGTTGACCTTATCTCCGTTTTGTACGTGTGACATCTTTGTAGATTGAAATTATTAAAATAAGCGTGCAAGTTACACCATAATACCTCATGCAACATTATCTTTAGGGGAAATAATAGGTTAAATTGAAAATAAATATCCTAACACTAATTATTGTGCTACTAACTGGTCATCAGTTAAAAGCTACACCTAAAGGACTGTATGACACATCAGTTCAACCTGCCGCCTACCATCCAAATGACTACCTACCTTTAATGAAAAATAAACGGGTAGCATTGGTTATCAATCAAACATCTGAGATACATGGAAAGTCGCTGCTAGATGTGCTACTGGACCATAAAATAAACGTAAACCGCATATTTGTACCAGAACATGGATTTAGGGGCACTGAAGATGCAGGCGCAACTATAAAAAACAGCACTGATAGTGCCACAGGATTGCCAGTGGTATCGCTATATGGGAGCAACAAAAAACCTAAACAAGAACAATTAACTGATATCGATGTACTAGTGTATGACCTGCAAGACGTAGGCGTAAGATTTTACACTTACATATCTACATTGGAGTATTGTATGGAGGCGTGTGCAGAAGGTGGTAAAACACTTGTGATACTTGACAGACCTAACCCAAATGGGTTTTATGTGGATGGTCCGGTGTTGGAAAAGGAACATAAATCGTTTGTGGGCATGCAAAGCATACCAATAGTGTATGGAATGACTGCCGGAGAATATGCCACCATGCTAAAAGGTGAAAAATGGACGACAGATGCTGAAAGACTGAAAATGGAAGTAGTAAAATGTCACAACTATACACATAACAAACGTTACAAACTACCAGTACCACCATCGCCTAACTTACAAACCATGGAAGCAGTATACGCGTATCCGTCACTCTGTCTGTTTGAAGGTACTGTAGTGAGTGTGGGGCGTGGCACTAACAAACCATTCAGACTATACGGATGCCCAGAATTTGAAGGTAAGTACAATTATGAGTTTGTGCCAGTAAGTGGTGCTGGAGCCAAAAAACCACCCTTCGAAAACCAGAAATGTTACGGGGAATTAGTAGCCGAAACAGAAGAAGAAATATTAAAAACAATAGATAATGAGTTGCAGCTTAAATGGTTGATAAATGGGTATAAAAACTACCCTAATCAATCGAAATATTTCAATCCATTTTTCACAAAACTTGCGGGCAATAAATCGCTGGAAGCAAACATAAAAAAAGGGTGGTCTGAGAAAAAAATTAAAAACAGCTGGAAGACTTCCATCAAAGACTTTAAAGAAACAAGAAAAAAATACCTTTTGTATCCTGAGAATTAATCAAACTAGATAGACGATAACAGAAAAATTATTAACCGAGAATTGATAACGCTGAATTGCAAGGAGAAATTATATAATCTGACACAATCATTATCCAGCTTGCGTTTTAAGAATTTTGCAACACTCAAAATAGGAAATTTTTTATTACTTTGTGCCGAGTTTGTAATAATTAACCTAATTTAGTAGCTCATTACTAAAATCATTAAATACAGAAAATATGAAAAAGCTAATCACTACCTGCGTATTGCTTACCTCAGTAACAATGGTATCGTTCGCACAGTCAAAAACAATTTCTAAATCAGCACCTAACCAAAGTGCAGCACCAGCATCTCGCGGTGCAAAATCTGGCCCAACTGCTGAGCAGTATGCTGACAGAGCTGCAAAAGCAATGAAGCAACAATTTGGTTTGGACGATAAACAGTATGCAGCTGTTTATCAGGCTGAACTGGACTACCAAAAACAAGTAGTACAGGCTCGCGATGGTGGATATGAGTTGGGCGAAGGTCAGAGCATGCAAATGAAAATGGGCAGAGATCAACGTTTTCAAAGTGTAATGACTGCAGATCAGTACACAAAATATCAGGCTACTCAGTCTAAAACTAAATAGTCGATACTATTTTATAAATTATGTTACTACAGCCCGGTCTAATCCGGGCTTTAGTATTTGGTTATGTACCTGTTATTACATTCATTACTTGCTCGCAATGTATAGTGGTTTGCAAAAACTGATTATTTTTACATGCCACTAACTTCGAGTAACTGACGTACCAAAATTATAGCGCAACACATACACACATCTATCATAACTGCTCACCAAAAAAGGAAATTACATAAATACCTGATAATGAATAATGAAACCCAAATGGAAAATAATGGGGAAAAGCCTACTTCTAAAAAGGAAACATCTCTGTATGGACGTGTAACAAAAAAGAAGCAAAAGGATATTATCAAGTACAGTGAAAAAATATATCGTCAGGAGCAAAATTATAAAGAGACCTTCAGGAGTGCGTTTGATTTTTCGGGTATAGGTATGTCACTAGTGAGTGCGGAAGGCAAAATACTGGATGTGAATAATGCATTTTGCAACTATACAGGATATACAAAATCTGAGTTACTTGAATTTAATTTTCTGGATCTAGCCCACCCCGACGATAATATTAATGACCAGATACTGCTAAATAAAATGTTGGGTAATGTATTGAATTACTACAATCTGGAAAAGAGATACATATCAAAGAGAAATACAATATTATGGGGTATGCATACTGTATCGAAAGTATGCAATAACAATGGAAGCATAGAATACTATGTACTGCAAGTAGTGGATATAACCAGAAGAAAAACACTGACAGACGAACTAAATAGGAAAAACAGCGAACTGGAAGCTGCTAGAACAGGACTTATAAACCGCATAAACCAACTAGAGGAACTCAACAAAATAATAGCACATAACCTGAGAGGACCGGCAAACAATATAAACTTGCTGGTAGAAATGCTAAAGGAAAAACACGAGGACAGGGAAGATTCGGGGCTGAGGCTGGAAATAGACGATATAATCAACTACCTGAGCGATGGTAGCAATGCGCTTATCAATAGCCTGAATACGCTAATGGATATAGTGAAGATAAGCATGAAAAAGGACATACCATTTGAAGACTGTGATGTGTATGCAATGGTGAACGAAATACTGGATCAGCTAAATAGTGTTGTTTTTGAAACCGGTGCTTTTGTGCAGTTTGACGTAGGTGTACCTATAGTGCATTACCCAAAAGTATTTTTGGAGAGTATAATTTACAACCTCCTAAGTAATGCACTGAAATATGTAAGCCCTGATAGAATACCAGATATATTACTGCGCACTTACGAGAAAGATGGTAAGGTGATACTGTCTGTTAAGGACAATGGATTGGGGATAGACCTGGTGAAATATGGCAGTA
>JBIKKS010000202.1:0-4883 GCA_044360235.1 Flavipsychrobacter sp.
ACCCACCACCAGTATTTGTAGTTATTTCATATATACTCCTTACAAAAGTGATAATTATAGCCAATGCTATGGGTGCATCTATATTCAGGCTTTTTTGTTTTAGCCCGCTCCATGCAGTAGCAAAAAACTCTGATGCACTATAAAAAAACACAGGTAAAGACAGGAACAAATTGAGATAACGGAACAGATTAGCATACTGTGTTTCAAGCCCATTGTGCCCTGAAAAATATTCAGGGAAACTCATCATCATTATATTACCAAAACAAAAACCAGCCACACCCAGCTTAAAAATGCGTTGTTTGTTGTAAGTTTTGGTTTTCTTTTCGCCTGCTTCATCCAAACTAATGTAGGGTTCATATCCTATTGTAGCCAATAGTTCTGTAACCTTGCGTATGCTGATGCGCTTGCGAGAAAAGTGAACCGTTACTTCTCTCGCACTGAAATTCAATCTACTTTCACTGATACCATTATCTAGCCTGTTCAGATGTTCTAACAGCCACATACAGGAACTACAATGCACACCCGGCACATAAAACGTAACTATCGTATGATCTCCATTTGTAAATGTGTACAATTGCTTCGCAATATCCTCATTATCCAAATAAGTATATTTATCGCTTCTTATTGCCTTTACTTGTGCCAAACCAGGATGGTTTTGCAACTTGTAATAGTCGCATAAGCCTTTTTCGTTGATTACCTCATAAACCAACTTGCACCCCTCACAGCAGAAAGCTTTATCACCACTTACTATGTTACTGTCTGCACAGGGTATACCACAGTGGTAGCACAATTCATCAGACTCAGCTTGTGCTTTACCCACTTGATCGTTTACTTCAAACTCTATTTCACTTACTGCTGGCATTTATTATTTTTTGTGCTTCTGATACCTTAGGGATTAGGTATTTTTCTTCAAGAATGAAAAGTTCGGTAAGACTGTTTTCAATTAATGCCATCTGATTCCGCAATACCCTATAAGCATCCGGATAGATAGTTTCGGTATATAATGGCAGGGTTGCCATTTGCAATCTGTATAATATATTCTTTATACTACCATGAGTAGCTTTAAGCTCTATTAGTTGCATATCGTGGTTCAACTTACAACTACCTGTGCATCCTGTACAATCGTGATTAGTAGCTACTTTTTCATAAAGCGAACTAATATAAGGCAAATATTTATCTCTCCTATCTTTTATGCAGACACGTACATCCTCTATTAGATTGTTGCACAATGTTGTGTACTGAGAAGTAGTTTGGTGTAATTCTAGATGGTCTAGTTTATTAGCCTGAAGCTCCGCACTATCACACAAATGATCGATAGACTTATATATTTTTCCATTAAGCATTTCCACAAATTTTGGTAGTGAAATATCGCTATACTGATCAAGTAATACTTTTTCCATGGCAGAAAAAATGGTTTTTACAAAAATATACAGGAGTACATACGTGCAAAATGACAAAGAGTAGCTACAAAACTGATTTTGGTCAGGAAATTAGATTCTATCCGTATATTGCTCAATGATATTTCAAATCATAAAATCAAATTAATGCCAATACCAGATTATCAATCTTTGATGCTTGCAGTATTAAAAACAACTGGAGATGGCGAAGAACATAAAATGAAATACATTATCAAACTATTGTCTGATAGATGAATGTTAATCATAGGAGAATGACTGTCCAGATCAAATAAATACAATTACTACTATTGTGTCAATTAATATTCACAATAGGGTTCTATAAAAAACCACCAATGAAAAAATCAAATTACTTTCAATTTCTCATTGCTCTAGTTTCAACTGTTGTTATTGCTTGCAAAAGTAAGAGTAGTAGCAACAACACCCGTTCAGAGAAACTGATACAAATCAAAAATGGCGTTAAGAATAATCAAGATAGCAACTGCTCGATAAATGGTCATATTTGCTATCCTAGTGACTACAAAATTCCTGCCATGACAATATATGCAAAAAACATCACTTCAAATACATCTTTTTCACTGACTACCGAAGAAAATGACACGTCTTACGTTATCAACAATCTACCACCAGGTGAATATGTTGTTTATGCATATACGGTAGATTCGGTTATGGGGCAATATGAGGAACAAAGAGAAAAAGCAAAAGGAGGGTATACTTATCTTGTACCTTGTGGACTAACTACTGAATGTAAGAATCACAATTTAATACCCATCCAGTTAGAAAGTAATAAAACAGTAAAACATATAGATATCTGTGACTGGTATGGTGCGTTAACTCCGTCAGAATAGTCAAGCTTTATAATGAGGCAAAAAAGCCACACTACACATCAAGAATATTATAAAACAAATTTAGTGTAACAACACTGAGTACTTTATTGTTTAGCTGACTTATAACCAAAACAAGGATACCAACATGTAGTCAGTATCCTTGTTTATATCAATGCATAACAATATTGTTAATCAAGCTTCAGTACTGCCAAGAAAGCTTCTTGTGGCACATCTACACTTCCTATCTGGCGCATGCGTTTTTTACCTTCTTTCTGTTTTTCCAGCAGTTTACGTTTACGAGATATGTCACCACCATAACACTTGGCAGTAACATCTTTTCTCATAGCAGAGATAGTTTCGCGTGCTATAATTTTAGCACCTATTGCTGCCTGTATCGCTATCACAAATTGCTGTTTAGGCAACAAGTCCTTTAATTTAGCACACAATTTTCTACCAAAATCCTGAGCACGACTACGGTGTATCAGCGCGCTCAATGCATCTACCTGATCGCCATTGAGCAGTATATCCATTTTAGCTATATCGCTTTCTCTGTAGTCCAATGGATTATAGTCGAATGATGCATAACCACGGGTACAAGATTTCAACTTATCATAAAAGTCAAAAACTATCTCAGTAAGTGGCAATTCAAAAATTAGCTCTACCCGTGTAGGTGTAAGGTAATGCTGATTGATAAGTATACCCCTTTTCCCCAAACATAGACTCATAATATTACCTATATAATCGGGCAACGTAATGATCTGAGCACGTATGAATGGCTCTTCAATACGGTCTATACTACTAGGCTCAGGCATTTCGCTAGGATTATTCACTATTATCATTTTGTCCTTATCGCGTGTTTTGTATGCTCTGAAGCTCACATTGGGTACAGTCGTGATAACAGTTTGGTTAAACTCACGTTCCAGACGCTCCTGAATAATCTCCATGTGCAGCATTCCCAAGAATCCGCAACGGAATCCAAAACCTAATGCCTGAGATGTTTCAGGCTCAAAAGTTAAGGAGGCATCATTGAGCTGTAGTTTTTCCATGCAGTCGCGCAGATCTTCAAAATCATCAGTTTCTACCGGAAAAATACCGGCAAAAACCATTGGTTTTACTTCCTGAAAACCACGCACTACATCTGTGGTAGGATTTGCGATTGTGGTAATAGTATCACCTACTTTCACCTCTCTAGCATTTTTAATACCTGTTATTATGTAGCCTACATTCCCCACACTTACTTCTTGCTTGGGAGTTAATGCCAGCTTCATAATACCAACCTCATCTGCAATGTAGTCTGCATCTGTATGTATGAATTTGATTTTATCATTCTTGCGTATAGTACCATTAAATACTCTGAAATAAGCAATGATACCTCTGAAGGAATTGAATACACTATCAAATATAACCGCTTGCAGTGGTGCTTCAGGATCGCCTTTGGGGGCAGGTATACGATCTATTATAGCTGTCAGAATCTCTTCAATACCTATTCCAGATTTTCCACTTGCCAGTAGTATTTCTTCTGGTTTGCATCCTATAAGGTCTACAATCTGGTCCGTAACCTCTGGTATCATGGCACCATCCATGTCTATTTTATTAATGACTGGTATGATTTCCAGGTCATTATCTAGTGCCAAGTATAAATTACTAATTGTTTGTGCCTGTATACCTTGCGAAGCATCAACCAACAATAATGCTCCCTCACACGCCGCTAGTGCACGCGACACCTCATAAGAAAAATCTACGTGACCAGGAGTATCTATTAGGTTGAGTGTATATTTTGTTCCTTTCCATTCATAATCCATCTGAATGGCATGGCTCTTTATAGTAATTCCTTTTTCACGTTCCAGATCCATATCGTCTAGCACCTGCGCTTGCATGTCTCTGTGCGATATAGTTTTGGTGAATTCCAGTAAACGATCGGCTAGTGTACTTTTACCGTGGTCGATATGTGCTATTATACAAAAATTGCGAATATTCTTCATATGAAATTTAGAGTCACAAAGGTACGTATTTTGTGCTGTAATCATGCCATGAAACTAAAAAATGAACTATGTGTGAGATACAAATTTCAGAACCAGTGAAACTGCTAAAAATACACTTCAAGCAACACATACCTATGTGTAGAATAATTATTCTTAGGCAGATAGTATTCAACAATAAAAGCCACCCTAACGGATGGCTTTTGTGATTTTATTGCTTTAAATAAATATTTTATCCTTTCAGGACTGTGCGGCTTATCACAATTCTCTGCACCTCACTTGTACCTTCATATATCTGCGTAATTTTGGCATCGCGCATTAAACGCTCAACGTGGAATTCTTTTACATAACCGTAGCCTCCATGTATCTGAATAGCTTCGCTTGTTACACGCTGTGCAATATCAGAAGCAAACAACTTAGCCATTGATGCAGATAGAACGTAGTCTAAACCCTGATCCTTAGTCCAAGCAGATTTCAGACACAACAAACGGGCTGCTTCTATCTCCGTAGCCATATCAGCCAGCTTGAAAGCAATAGCCTGATGGTTAGATATTTCTGTGCCAAAAGCCTTACGCTCTTTAGAATACTTAAGAGCCAATTCGTAGGCACCACTAGCTATACCTAATGCCTGTGCAGCTATACCTATTCTACCTCCTGCCAAT
>JBIKKS010000461.1:0-4845 GCA_044360235.1 Flavipsychrobacter sp.
TTACGCATGGTCTGGTCCTAACGGATTTACCTCTACTTCACAAAACCCAGCAGCATTTGCCGTAACTACTGCAAGTGCTGGTATTTATACACTTACTGCTACTAACGCTTGCGGTTCAACTGCTGCAACTACAACAGCGGTAACTGTAAATGTGGTACCAAGTGCAGTATCTGCTACAGCAACTCCTAACACTTTGTGCAGCGGTGCTAATCTTACTTTAACTAGCGCTGCAACAAGCAGCACAGGTGCTTTGACTTATGCTTGGTCTGGTCCTAATGGATTTACCTCTACTTCACAAAACCCTTCAGCTTTTGCAGTAACTACTGCAAGTGCTGGTATTTATACACTTACTGCAACTAACGTATGTGGTTCAATAGAAGCAGCTACAGCAGCAGTAACAGTGAATGTGGTTCCAAGTGGAGGCACTATAACAGGTACTGCAACAGTTTGCCCTTCTGCTACCACTACCCTTACCAATGCACAGTTAGGTGGTGTATGGACAAGTAGCAATACTGCCATAGCCACAGTAGGTACTGGTGGTGTGGTAACAGGTGTAGCTCAGGGAAATGCAACTATTTCTTATACTGTAACAAATAGTTGTGGTACTGGTCATACTACTCAAGAATTAACTGTTAATCCTCTTCCTAATGCTGCGCCAATAACAGGTACTGCTACAGTTTGTCCATCTGCTGCTACCACCCTTTCCAATGCACAGTCAGGCGGATTTTGGACTAGTAGCAACACTGCAATAGCCACAGTTGGAACTGGTGGTGAGGTAACAGGTGTTGCTCAGGGAAATACTACAATATCTTATGCAATAACAAATAGTTGTGGTACTGCGTATGCTACTAAAGTTGTAACCGTTAACCCACTTCCTAATGCTGGTACAATCACAGGTGCAGCTGCAGTTTGCCTATCTGCTACCACTTCTCTTGCGAATACACAGTCAGGTGGAGTTTGGGCCAGTAGCAACACTTCAATAGCCACAGTTGGCACCGGCGGAGTGGTATCTGGTATAACAGAAGGCAACGCTACAATATCCTACACGCTAACTAATATTTTTGGTTGTCAGAGTAGAACTACGGCAGTGATTACGGTTAATTCTTTACCTGTTGTAGATTCAATAACTGGCACACTAATTGTATGTAAGGATGCCAATACAGCACTATCCTGTGTTACAGGCGGTGGCGTATGGACAAGCAGCACTTCCTCCGTCGCTACAATAGATTCAACGGGTGTAGTTACAGGTATAAATGCAGGTACGGCCACTATTTCCTACACAGTTACCAACGGATCAGATTGTGCGACCAGAGTAACAAGCGTGGTAACAGTAAATCCGTTGCCGGTAATAAGTAGTGTGGGCGGCATATTTGCAACATGTGAGAATGCGGCTTTGGCATTGAGTGTTTCCTTACCATTTGGAACATGGACAAGCAGCAATATAGCAATAGCAAATATAGACACCTTTTCGGGTGTAGTTATGCCTATAACTGTAGGTACTGCACTGATGAGTTATCAGGTAGTAGCTACAGGCTGTATGGCCACACGCGAAATAACAATGGTTCCGGCTCCAACGGCAATAGCAGGGGCTACTGCAATGTGCCCCGGAGCCACAGCCACCCTTACCTCTACACCTAGTGGCGGTACTTGGTCCGCGTTTAATCCGGCAGTGATATCTATAAATGCAACTACAGGCGCAATAGCGGCAGTGATCGTAGATTATAATAATATATCAGTAACGGCTATCACCTATACTATTGCCAATGGTTGTTCTCGTGTGGTGTTCCCAACGGTCAATCCTATACCGGCACCTATATACGGAGGCTTAACTAGTTTGTGCGTCGGGGAGACCACAACATTTCTGTCAGGCTCTTTGGGTAATACCTGGAGCAGCAATAACACAGGTATTGCTACAATAACAAGCGGAGGGGTAATTACAGCTCAGGGACCTGGTGTGGCTACTATAAGTTACACACGCAGCAATGGTTGTGCCAATACTAGAACCATAACAATCAATGCTGCATTATCTCCTAGTGTAGGTAGTTCTTCAATGTGTACGGGTACCACCACACTATTCTCAAATGCAGTAACTGGCGGCACCTGGACGAGCAGCAATATCTCAAAAGCTACAGTAAACCTGACTACAGGCTTAGTATCGGCATCCAATGCGGGTACTACCACACTATCCTACAGGGCACCGATCAGTGGCTGCTATGTAACCAATGTGATTACTGTGAACACTACGCCAACCCTGATTACAGGCACCCGCAGTGTATGTGTAGGAGCTACCACAACCCTGAGTAGTACCCCATCTGGTGGCACATGGAGCTCATCTGCAGACGGCATAGCATCTGTGGGTAGCACAACGGGAATTGTAAGCGGCGTAGCAAGCGGTACAGCAGTACTAACGTACACATCTTCGGGCTGTACCAGAACTGCCGTGGTGACTGTAAATGCGCTACCAGCAGCTATTACGGGCGCAGGTGTGACCTGTGCAGCAGGTGGTACTACAGCTCTTACAAATGTAAGTGGAACATGGACGAGCAGTAATACAAGTATTGCTACGGTAAACTTTCTGGGCACAGTGACCGGAGTAAATAGTGGTAATGCAATTATCACTTTCCGCAATGCAAACAATTGTTCCACCACAAAAGAAGTGACGATCAACCCATTGCCAAACACATTTACAACGCCTGCCAATCTTTGCCCAGGCTCTACTGCTACTATCACAGGTAGCCCTTCAGGCGGCACATGGGCCAGCAACAACAACGCTGTGTTTACCATTAATACCACTACCGGCGACATGACGGCTGTAGTTGTAAGCAGTAGCAGTGCATCACTGGGTATTGTTACTTATACATTGCCTACCGGTTGCAAAAGAACAGCAACAGTCACTGTTAACCCAATACCAGCAACTATTTACGGAGGAGTAACTAGTTTGTGTATGGGCTTGAATACCACCTATTTGTCCGGCTCAGTTGGATGTACATGGAGCAGCAACGCTACTAGTGTTGCCACAGTCAGCAGCACAGGCGTTGTTACGTCACAGGGCGCTGGTGTAGCTACCATAAGCTATACTAATGGATTTGGTTGTGCTAACACGAGGATCGTAACAGTAAATGCAGCATTGTCACCCAGTGTGGGCAGCTCATCGATATGTACTGGAACGACAACAACGTTTACGAATTCGACACCTGGTGGTACATGGTCAAGCAGCGTTACGTCTAAAGCAACAGTAAACCCAACTAACGGCATAGTGACCGCATCCAATGCCGGCACAACTACTATATCGTATAGAGTACCAAATGGTTGCTTTGCAACAAGTCTTGTAACGGTAAATACTACACCGGCAGTAATTGGCGGTACACGTGTTGTATGTATAGGCTCTACTACTTTATTGTCCACAACGCCATCAAGCGGAGTATGGAGTTCTTCAAACGAATCGATAGCTACTGTAGGTACATCATCTGGCATTGTAAGTGGTGTGCTAGACGGTACTGCAACGATGACGTACACAGCACCAGAAGGCTGCACAAGAACAACTACTGTAACAGTAAACCCATTACCTGCACCTATATCTGGAGCTGGTGTAGCATGCGCTGGTAGTGGAACCACTCTTACTAACGCAAGCGGTACATGGACAAGTAGCAACATAGGTATTGCCACTGTAACCAATTTGGGTATAGTAACAGGAGTTTCAGCTGGCACTGCAATCATTACATACCACAATGCTAATACTTGCAAAAAAACCAAAGTAGTGACAATTAACCCTCTACCATCACCTCTGGTTAGCCCTACTGGTTTGTGTGCTGGATCTACAGTTACAATGACGGGTACCCCATCAGGAGGAACATGGCTAAGCAGTAACACCTCAATGTTTACAATCAACGCAACTACTGGATTGCTAACAGCAGTAGTAGTGAATACAACTAGCAACTCACTGGCTACACTAACCTATACACTACCTACCGGTTGCATCCGTACAACTCCGGTAACCATAAACAGGCAGCCCGCTGCAATATATGGTGGTACTGGCAGGGTATGCACAGGCAGTACTTTAGCTCAGTTATCAGGCACAACTGGTTGTACCTGGTCGAGTGCTAATCCTTCAGTAGCTACTATTTCTGCTACCGGTGTAGTGACGGGAGTAGCTGGGGGCAATGTAATAATCAGTTATACGAGCGCGGCAGGCTGTGCAGCACAACGCGAAATAACGGTGAATGCAACTCCTGCAGTTATAACCGGTGCAACCTCTGTGATAGTGGGTGCCACTACAACACTGGCAAATACAACTGTAGGTGGTACATGGAGCAGTAGTACCACATCTAGAGCAACAATAGGATCGGCAAGTGGAATAGTAACAGGAGTGAGTGTAGGCACTACAAATATAACTTACATGATGCCTACAGGATGTTTTGCTACTCGTGCAATGGGTACTGCAGCAGCGAGAGGAGTTGAGGAAGAATTAGTGGCCCAAGAGGTTTCTGAAATGAAAATATACCCAAACCCTACATCTGGTAACATAACCATAGCCACAGATAACACTGGCACATTCAACATCTACACTATGGATGGAAGAATCGTTGAAACTCGCACCATTACAGATGCAATAACCAGCATTACCCTACCCAATACCCTGCCTGCTGGTTACTATGTTTGTCAGTTTATAGCTACTGATGGTACTCAGAAAATAGTGAGAATTTTGTACCAGCCTTAATATATAAGATAGTTTAGTACACAAAAATGCCGTAAATGTCTAAAAACGTTTACGGCATTTTTGCATCCAGTATTCCCACAAAAAATCACTCCGGCCAAACAAAAGAAATGGTCTTTTTGCAATCCGGA
>JBIKKS010000205.1:0-4838 GCA_044360235.1 Flavipsychrobacter sp.
ACTTTCATTCACTTATACCAGTTTTAGGTATTGGGTTAAGTTTTTTGCAGTCGCATCACTTACAGGCACCAGCGGCAATCTTAGGTAGTTGTCACACAAGTTCATTTTTGCCAATGCACACTTTACGCCAGCAGGGTTGCCGTCAGCAAACAGCAGGTTAATGCCAGGCAGTATTCTGTAAAATACCTTTCTCGCCTTGTCAAATTTTCCTACTATAGATAGGTTTATGATGTCGGTCATATCCTTCGTAAAGCAGTTTGCTGCCACAGATATGATGCCTTCCATACCTATAGCCATATGTGCCAGCGTCAGGTCGTCATCGCCCGAAAGTACCGTCAGGTGATCAGGTTTGTTTTGTATCAGCTCCAGGCATTGTGCCATATTACCACTAGCTTCTTTCACCGCCACTATGTTGCTACACTCATTGGCCAGTCTTATAGCAGTAGCCGGTAGCAGGTTGCACCCTGTTCTGCCTGGCACATTATATAGTATTATTGCTTTGTCAGTAGCACTCGCTATCGCTTTATAGTGCTGGTATAGCCCTTCCTGAGTTGGTTTGTTGTAGTAGGGAGTTACACTCATTATAGCATCCACACCGCTCAGGTCATACTCTTTTAGCTGTTGCAGCACCTCGGCAGTATTATTGCCACCTATGCCGCACACCACAGGTACCTGTCCGTTTGCGAATCTTACAATAGCTGCTAGCAGTTCCTGCTTTTCCTGAGCAGTAAGGGTAGGGGTCTCGGCAGTGGTGCCCAGTGCTACCAAAAAATCTACACCACCTTTTACAGTATGTGTCACAATTTTTTCCAGAGACGGATAGTCAATACTTCCGTTTTTAAGGAAAGGAGTCACTAACGCCACCCCTGTACCTTTGAGTTGTTGATAAGCCATATTATTGTTTTAAATTGTAAAGCTCACTTATTCATGAAGTAGTTACTATCGAAATCAAATATGGAGATGGGGTAGTCTTATTCTCATTCACGCTTTTTGCTTTCAGCACTTTTGTTATCTATTGGTAAATGTAAGATAAATAACTATAAATACCAAATATCTACCTAATATATATATTCACTATATATCGTCCGCAACTTCATTGCCCTCATATTAAGCTATACATTATCTATTAGTGTGGCATTAAGACACCTCTTCCTCTTCCTCTTCTGCCACCTCTTCATAAAAGCCCATCTTTGAAAATTTCTCTATCCTTTGCATTATCCGCTCCTCGGGGCTTATTTTCATCAGTTCGCTCAGGGTAGCCGTCAGGTAGTTTTTTATAGTTTCAGCCATTTCAGTAGGGTTTGTGTTAGCACCTCCCAGTGGCTCAGGTAGCACATCATCCACCAGCCCAAAACCGCTCATATCTTTCGATGTCAGTTTCAGTTGCTCCGCCGCTTTCTCCTTAAAGTTCCAGCTCCTCCATAGTATCGACGAGCACGACTCTGGCGATATCACCGAGTACCAAGTATTCTCCAGCATCACCACCTTATCACCTATACCTATACCCAGTGCCCCGCCCGATGCTCCTTCACCTATTATAATGCATATCACCGGCACCTTCATATTCACCATCTCAAACAGGTTGCGGGCTATAGCCTCAGCTTGTCCGCGCTCCTCAGCCTCCAAGCCCGGAAACGCCCCTGGAGTATCTATAAACGTCACTATCGGTCTGTTAAACTTCTCAGCCATCTTCATCAGCCTCAGTGCCTTGCGGTAGCCCTCAGGGTTAGCCATCCCAAAATTGCGCAGCTGACGCATCTTGGTGTTCACACCCTTTTGCTGCCCCATTACCATCACCGGCATGCCATTCAGCTCAGCCATACCACCCACCATAGCCTTGTCGTCCTTCACCTGCCTGTCGCCATATAGCTCCGTGAAGTTGCTAAATATCTCATCTATATAGTACAGTGTGTAGGGGCGCTCAGGATGTCTGCTCAGTTGCACACGCTGCCACGGAGTCAGGTTTTCATATAGTTTAGCACGGGTTACCTCAATAGTGTTTTCCAGCTCCCTTATACTGTTCGATACATCTACCTTGTTTTTAGCAGCTATTTCCTTCAGTTTAGTAAGCTGTGCATGCAAATCCTCTAATGGTTTTTCAAAATCAAGGAACAACATAAGTACATTATTTTTAGTGCCCAAAGGTAACTCTTTACACACACAATGTGTAACACTATGTATCATCCTCACCACTACATTTATCTTTTTGTTACCAGATATAGCACTAATATTAGCGCCCCTTGCGTCGCAGCTCTTCTACTTTCAGGGCAGTGAGGGGCTTTGCACATTATCTATAAAAAAGCCAAACCAACCTACATTTACCCCAATGTAAAAAGGGGCTATCTCCAACATTGAGTTAGCCCCTTCAGATATCATTACGCTCTTACTGCTGGTACAGAAGTCTTGACATTTTGCTGCTACCATCTGCACGTGTAAAGCGCAACATATACACTCCACTAGCCATACCTGTTGGCAATGCGATACTAGTAATGCCTGCTTTAGCTTCGTACTGCTGTAGCTGCTTGCCATCTATATTGCAGATCACTACTTTACCTGCCACATCAATAGTCAGGTTGATAGCACCAGTTGTTGGATTCCGCCGTTGTTGGTCAAAAAAATTAGACCAACAACGGCAGAAAAATACTAGCACATTAGCAAAATCTGTCGTAGCTGCGTCCCCGATCACACATAGCACAAACTGCAACATACTATTAGCAGCCTTACATTCCTCCAATCATAATTTAACTGTAAACCCTGGGTGATTTGGCTTCTAAATTTTAAGCTTATTTGACTTGTATCAATCAAAATATTCTAATTCTTGTAACAGCTGCAATTTCTCAGGCTATATGCGCAGCAAACATTAATTGTATTAACTTGCTTTAGGTAAAACTCTTAAAGATCACCACTAGAACTTCAATACTAGGCGCATTTATACCTGCAATACTAACATTGGTTGTAGAAAAATCAATGTCTTTTACCATAGAATAAATACACAACCATAAATCTTCCTTGTTAAAATAAAACATAGGACTCTTTTCATTTACAGATAGTGAATAACCTTTGTCCTTATCGTCTATCAAGAAACTTATTTTATCCATATCTGCAAACAAAATAAATTTAATTGAATTTTCATACTACTATCTTAAGTAGTTATTATACCAATTTTCGGCACTGTTGGCGCCTCCACCCACCACCAGCATATTGGCACAGCACATTGGGTGCAATTAGTTTTCTCCTAACAAAATTATGCCTTATATTCCGTCTGAAAAATCACTAGTTCTAGGGATATTTGTAGGCATTTACACCTCCGTCCTCGTTTAGCCTCCCCGCTTTTTCTGCGGGGCACTCAACGACATCAAGGCGATGAAGCTGAAATTTCTTTATCCAGCCCTCACTCCTCACTTGCAATAAATCCACATCCCAAAATGTGGATATCTTAATCACTGCCACACCTATTTTGGCATAAGTTGGCGCACTTTTTGCGGCATTAATAGAGCATAGTCTATGATCCCATAACCCCATAAACCCCCAATCGTTATGTCAGTATATAATTTCCCTAAGTATAACAGCATTCATTGCTACTGCACCCGCCCCAGTGTGTGCTGCTACTCACCACAAAAACTACCGGCAAATGCCTACGTACCGGAAAAGTGAATGGTATTGATAATCAATGACTTAAGTACCAAAACACATGAAAACACCGGAAACAAACCGGCAAAACCAGAAATGAACAATAAACCAAATATGACCAGAAATAACCACATACACCAGAAGATATACATAAAGTTGTTTGGCGTAGATTTTATCTACGGCAGGCAAGGTTGCCGGTTTCCGACCGGCGAAATAAAATCATTAATATTTGCACCCACTATGCCCTCTCAAAGTATGGAGCAATAACCCCCCAACCTGCAAATGCCTACATACCGGCAAATAGGAAAACCATTGAAAATCAACGACTTATCTGCCAAAACACCTGAAACAACCGGCAACAAACCGGCAATTTTTTCTGACGGTGCATAATACCAGATTACTTTATATTGCTGAAATAGATTGAGTGTTCTGTTGTAAATCAATAAAAGAAAATCTGAAGATAGCTTTCATTAATCAATATAATAAAAAATGAATTAGCATTCGGTATCTAAATTATTCCTATTTTTGTACCTAATACCCACCTAAAAATGAAAAATATACTCCTCACGTTAGTGATGTTGTCGGCTGTGCCATTAGTGCAAGCCCAAAGCAGTTCAGGACTCGTAGCCCATTGGGATATGAATGGCGGCACGGCCGATGTCTCCGGAAACGGACATGATGGGCACCCCGTCAATGTAACACCCACAGTAGGCAGAGCTGGCTTACCTAACACTGCCTATTATTTCAATGGCCTCAATAGTGTCATTACGGCGCCCTACATGCCCGATCTCAATATGACAAAATTTTCTATCTGCACAAAGCTCAAAGCACAAGGCTTTTATGGTGGTCTCTGTCAGGGCAATTATGTCATAGCTCGTGGAGTAGAATCTACCAGTCCCGGCAATTGGTCACTCCGGTTCGATGATAATGCTTACAACAGTTGTTATGTATTAGATACCACCAAACAGGTATTTATTTCCACTGCCGGCACCAATGCGCCTTCTCTTGCATCTGCATGGCAGTACACGCCTAATATGCTTAAAGATAAATGGTATAATGTTACAGTTACATACGATAGCACGACTTGGAGAATTTACATTGACTGTACCCTCATCAACACCATTGTAGGCCCAGGTGCACCCATTGGTACTAGTCTCGACAGTTTGGCTATAGGTATGAATATCTGGCATTCACCTGCTTATCCTTAT
>JBIKKS010000206.1:0-4824 GCA_044360235.1 Flavipsychrobacter sp.
TAAATTGGTACTTATAGTGAGTACCCCAGCAGGATGTACAAGTGCAGATTCCATTATAATATTCAAGTACAATGGCAATTTTGCATCTATGAGCACAGACACTACATTATGTCCGGGCGACTCAGTTCAATTATTCCCTGTATCCACAGAACCGGGAACTACCTATTACTCTTGGAATCCGCCTACTTATATAGATAATGCTAACTCTGCTACACCTACCATAAAACCTATTACCAATATCAACTACGACATTATAGCTACGAGTATGTTTGGTTGTAAAGACACCCTATCCTACTCTATAACCGTGAAACCAGCAGCAGTGATAACCATTACAGACTCCGTAGTGCTTTTCCCGGGAGAAACCTATCAGATATCGCCTATTTCAAATTGTACTTATTACTCTTGGGCTCCTCCTGTAGGTTTGTCAGATACATCGGTTTCTAACCCAATAGCCAATCCTCCAGTAAGTACTAAATACATAGTAACTGCAAAAACCGAAGATGGATGTAAAGCAATAGACTCTATAAGCATACGAGTAAGCGAATACTCTATCATTTCAGTGCCTAATGCATTTGCTCCAAGCTCATCGGTAAATGGCAAATTGAAAGTAATACTTAATGGTATTGCTCGCTTACGTTTCTTCAGAATCTACAACAGATGGGGTAATCTGGTGTATGAAGGCGAAGATATAGCCGATGGCTGGGATGGCACTTTAGGTGGCGTATCTCAACCACAAGGTGTATATGTGTATGAGGCAGAAGCAGTGACAGACAAAGGTAAAATACTGCGCAAACAAGGCAATGTAACTTTGCTGAGATAATAAACGAAAACTAACTTTACAATGAAAAGGGGCTGAAATAACATTCAGCCCCTTTGTTATTATACTTACTTAACTCCATCAGATACTACTATAAACCCGTAAGAAAGGCCATTGTATCAACACCGTCGGCATAATTATCTAATGCTGGTTTCTGAGCACTACCAAATGGAAAAAATCCTTTTCCTATTATTGCCTGAATACTATTGTTGCTAGTGAGCGACGATACCAATGATTGATAATCGTCGTAAAAGCGATAATGCAGCACACTTACTGCCGAAAAGGGAAGATCATTCTCTACCATAAGCAAGGATTCATTGCTCATATAGGGTACTCTATTGAGCAGGTAAATAGCTAGGTGATAGTCATAGTTGTTTTTGTATTTATTAAGATCGGCATAGTCATTGTACTTACCGAAAAGATGTAACAACCTGGCAAAATCAAAATTGCGAGGTACACATATCTGTGTTACATTTCTACACCCTAAACCATAATAGAGATAAACATCATCTGCTAGTAGCAGCAACTCTTCTTCGGTTTCGGTGCCATCCAGTATAGCTACAGAAGTACGATTTTGGCGAATAATGTTTGGGTACTTACCAAAATACTGCTCGAAATAACGGGCTGTGTTATTACTGCCAGTAGCAATATACGCATCGCACCCATTGAGGCGCTCAGCTACGCTTATTTGACTAGCAATAGACGGGTCTGTGTATATCATGTAGTCAATGATATGCTGCTGCAACACATCATCTTTAGAAGATAACTTGATATGAAGATGGTGACCGCAAACAAATGCACACAAAAAATCATGAAAACCTACTAACGGAATATTGCCAGCCATAATGATACCCACGTTGCGGGGGGATGAAGGCATAGTGTATGCAGCAACCCAAGCAGTAAGTTTTTTTCTGTCCAGATATTGCTCTAATATGTTAGCGACAGACATATCTATATGTGCTGCTGTAAACCAAGCATTGGACTGGGCAGCTCTAAACTTGGCATTTTGCCACTCTTCATTGTTTGCTTTCAGATACTCGCCTACACTTTCCAGCAGGTCAATTCTATTGTTGAGCAGCGTGTTTTCTATCATAATAAATCTTATGCTTGATGTGGTACAATTTAGATTACAGTATTTCTAACGAAGTTGTAACTTTGACCAACAAAATCTGTAAAAAAAGAAAAGTTTTATGGCTATAAAAATAACCGACGAATGTATTAATTGTGGTGCTTGCGAACCAGAATGCCCTAATAATGCTATATATGAAGGTGGTGTAGAGTGGGCAATAGCAGACGGAACATCAGTAAAAGGCAGCTATACACTTATGGATGGCACTGTAACTGATGCTATTACTGCACATCAACCTTTTTCTGTTGATACTTACTACATCACAGCCAACAAGTGTACTGAGTGCCAAGGTTTTCATGAAGAACCTCAGTGTGCTGCTGTATGCCCTGTAGACTGTTGCGTACCTGACGAAATGTACAGAGAAACTGTAGATGAGCTATTGTCTAAAAAAGGCAAACTACACCTATAACAATCGACAACATCATTAAAAAACTAAGCCTAACTAACATAATTACGGTTGGTTAGGCTTAGTTGCTTTAGTCTAGCTTAGGCATGCCTATCTTTTTCCAAGAGTCGTCGTTTTTCAATCCTGCTTCATCTAATACTTCTGCTATTTCCTTCAGAAAGTCGGGACCGAACGCGGCACTATATATTGTCTTTTTGGTGTTTTTGTAATTGATGGTGATATTCAAACCAGGCAAGTCGGGCAATGGGTTATCGTACATCTCCTTGCAGGTATCTACCCTATACTTTACAAACATATCTATGATACCTCTGGCTTTTTCTACTCCTATGTTTTTCTGAAAAATACCTGTATCCTGCGTAAATCTGTTGCCAGTATAGGTCGCAGTTCCATTTTTGTTAATGTCGATAATGTAATCGGGACACTGACCATAACACATGGTGCGGTGCAAGCCCACCGATACAATGTTGCTAGTAGTAGCTTTCTGTTTTTTCTTTTGTTTAGATTTTTTGGCTAATGCACACGAAAGAGAAGAGAGCATTAAAATAACCAAAGCAATTTTCTTCATTTTATTTTAATTTACAACCCCAAAGATAGTTGTATAAAACGAGAAAGCACCCTACCCTAAACACTACTGATATGCAGATAATAGAAGAACATGAAGAACTATTTTACAGACTTTCACTATCCTTTGTGCAGGGTGTAGGCAACAAGACCAGTAGAGCATTGCTAGAGAAGTATGGTAGCGCAACAGCCATCTTCAAATCGCCACTGAAAGAGCTAAAAAACAATGACGGCATTACTGATACCAAAGTAAGGGGTTTTGTAGATGCAGAGGTGCTGAAACGAGGCGAACAGGAACTAAACTTTGTGCTGAAAAACGACGTACGTGTGCTGTGCATAAAAGATAACTACCCCAAACGGCTGAGTAACTGTGTAGATGCACCTACTATACTGTACTACAAAGGCAATGCCGACCTAGATGCTGCTAAAATAGTGGCTATAGTAGGCACCCGGAAAAACACCGACTACGGGCACAAACTATGCGAGGAACTAGTAGACAGGCTGAAACAAATAGACGACATAATTATAGTAAGTGGATTGGCACTGGGCATAGATGCCATAGCCCACAAACGCTGTGTGCAGCAGAGCATACCTACGGTAGGCATACTGGGGCATGGGCTAGACCGCATATATCCGTTTACACACAAAGGACTGGCTACTCAGATGGAGGAAAATGGAGGCATTCTGTCAGAGTTTGCGTCAGAGACAGCGCCAGAGCGGGGTAACTTTCCGGCACGAAACAGAATAGTAGCTGGCATGAGCGATGTAACCGTAGTAGTAGAGAGCAACGCCTCTGGTGGCGCGCTGATAACTGCTACAATGGCGGCAGGATATAACCGAGAAGTGGCAGCATACCCTGGCAGAGTAACGGACACCAGAAGTGCTGGTTGCAACGAACTGATACGTACCAATGTAGCTGCTATGATAACCAAGGCTGATGACCTGATAGAACTAATGAACTGGGACACCAAAAAAGTGCGCAGACCAGTGCAGCAGCAACTATTCATAACACTGACCCCCGAAGAGCAAACCATAATAGACCTGCTGCAAACACGAGATAGTGTACACAGCGATGAGTTGTTTCATCAGTCGGGGCTAGCGAACTCTATGCTGGCTGCTACCCTGCTGCAACTGGAAATGCAGGGGCTGATAAAATCTTTGCCAGGTAAGTTATACAGAATGGATTGAGGATGGAGGTGAGGGTATCTATGATTGCTGTAGGGGAGCTGTGTCCTTGGTGCTGAAAGATGTAAAGAATAGCAATGCAGTGAATATGGAGTAAAACAAAATACCCTGCTGCCGGGCGAGTAGCGTCTCTGTGAAAAAAGTAGTGCTGATGATAATGAGTAAATAGAGATGTAAGGCATTAGCAGAGCGAAGAGCACGGGCAAACTGAATGACCAATACTGCTAGAAGGAAAATAATGCCTGTCAACCCAAAGGAAAGCCAATCGGAGAGGTACTGATTGTGGGGATCGAAGTAGCCTACCCAGAAGCCCCGTTGCAGGGAATTGAAGAAATATCGCTGGTGTAGTAGGTCTAATGTCCTGCCTGGACCTGCGCCGGTGAGCCAGTAATGCTGCAACATAGTAATGTCTGTTTGCCAGATGAGCTTGCGTGCATGAACCGAGTTTTCGACCACTGCAGTACCCGAGCCTGACTGAAACATACCCAGCATCTCTGCTGCCCGCTGACGAAAAAAGGGGATGAATATCCATGCTACTCCTACTATACCAGCCAGTGCTATAAAGGCACCAGTGTACCTGCGCAAAACATGTCGTTGCCCCCACATGAAATGGAGTGCAATAAGCACCAAAGCAATAATGGGCGACTTGGCAAACAACGCCAACATAAACACCAGCAACAGATAAGTAATGGTGTTTCTGATGATAATGTGGCGAGTTGTAAGTGC
>JBIKKS010000207.1:0-4822 GCA_044360235.1 Flavipsychrobacter sp.
ACCTGTATATAAGCTAGTGAACTAGGGAAAGCTGAGTTGTAAATAAAAAATAATTGAAGTAGTAGCGTTATTTATGAATTGGAAATTGATAGGACTATTGTCGCTGACCGGTGTGCTGATGGGGGTAGTGACAGTGTATTATATACCTACAAAATATGAGTCGCTGCTGGGCACACCCGTGTACCTGTTATGTGCGTATGTGCTGGCTAGGTATGCCGAGCGTAAGTTTTTTGCACATGGGTTTTTGATAGGGGTGATAAACACTGTTATAGTGACACTGTTTCATATACTGATGCAAGATGTGTATCTGGCACATCATGCGCCCGATGCGGCAAAGTTTGCTAAGATACATGCCGAGTCTGGTGCTACGGTGACACAGGTAATGCTGATGCTGGGCTTTTTTGCGGCGCTGCTATCGGGCTTGGTGTGTGGGTTGCTGACGAGTGCGGGCAATAAGATATTGAAGGGGCTGGCTAATAGGTAGTGGAAGTGTGGGGTAGGGTGACGGTGTTAAAAGGTCAGGTAGTATAATGTTTATAAAAACATACATTATACGCGGTTTTGTTTATTATAATGAACATTACAGGTCTTACTGCGATTAGTCATCTACACTAATAAATCTACCAATTCTTTAACTTGGTTTTGGGTGACGATAGTGGGTGTGTGCAGGTTGGTGTTGCTGATGGCTTCCAGTACGGTATTGGCTATCTCAGTGGAGTCGTTGGGGTTGAAGGTAAGGCTGGGGGTGACTACATCATACACAAAGGGTAGGTCTGATGCTACTATTTTCATGCCACTATCGGCAGCCTCTATGAGTGGCAGCCCAAAACTCTCCATTATAGATGGAAAAATGAGGTAAGCACAGTTGAAGTACAATTCCCGAGGGTCTACATAAGTATGGTTTATGATTTTGGTGCCTCGTTCATTGAGTAGGCGCACGCGCTCTAGCAGTGCAGGTGCTGTGTGGTCAATGGTTACATGCAGGGTGGGGGTATGGCCATTTTGTAGCAGGTATTCCCATGCATTCAGGAGATTGGGGTAGTTTTTTTGTGGCGATGGATTGCTGATGAACACAAACTCATCCATTGCTCGTCGTGCAAAAGGTTTGCCGCCTCCTATGTATTTTTTGTTGTCGTAAAAAGGTATAGTCAGGCAGTGCTTATTGTCTTTCAGCCCCACTTCTACTAGCTCCTTTACCATGTGTGGGGTTTGTACTATGTAGTAGTCGGTATTGCTGTTGTATCGTTTGATGAAAAGATACTTGATGTACTGCGCCCAAAACATTTTTTTGAATTTGTATTTGGGAGCTTCCAGTAGTTTCTGATTGTGCATGTAGGTATATACAGGCACTTTCATTTTGATAGGGGGGGGTGTATTGGCAAAACAAAACACTTTGGTGTAGTCGTTGCGGTGTTGTTTGTAAAACTTTACCCGCTCACTCACCTTGTTAGGTATTACGGTATAGTTGGTAGTGAGCTGTGCTGGTATATCAAAACGAGGGTCGAGCAAGAAGAAAAATTTGTCTTTGTTTCCTCCTGCCAGTATAGTTTCTATCAGGTACTGCAATAGTACTGCGCCACCGCCTTTGTTGATATACAGAGCATCTATAAGTGTCATTGGTCAGTATTTTTTGTGGGTTGTGGCTAGCAAAATGCGTAGAACTGAATTTGTACTGTGCTACAAGGATTACCTGTTGAAAGCTGAGTTATTCACCCATATATTCATATATCCTGCACGAGTAGCTTTCGTTTATCTTGTAGGGCAGCTTTTTTATTATTCTGTTAAACATACCCGATGCATTGTTTTCCATATTCAGCGTAACTATCAGTTTATAGTTATTTTTCTGAACCTCGGTATGGTAGTAGTCTGCAGCCCAGTTTTTAGTACTTACTATAAAGTATCTGAATTTGTTTTTGTAGATGTACTCTAGTTTTTTGTCCATCAATCCATTTTCGTCTAGCGATAGGAAGGTGCAGTTTTTATTTCGAGCGATGTAGTAATACTGAAAATCGGCAGCTATGGCATTGTTGGGTTTTATGTACTTAGTTATTGCAGCCTCATTGGTGTACGGATTTCGGAGTGATGCACTGGCGGCTACGTACAATGCCTTGACTATAAATATGCCACCGAAAAACAAGATAAGGGTATATGTAGCATATTTTAGTGCCTTGCCGTTGTGCAGGTGCATTGTAAGACCCGCTATCATTATAGCAAGAAATGTATCGGCAAGGGCAAAGTATCGGCCGGTAAGCCCGCCTGTAACAATGAATATGAAGGATACTATAATTGGTATTGTAAACAACAATAGGTCTCGGTTGTTTTTAAGAGATTTGTTTCTGAGCGATACTAAAAGGGCAATGAGCGCATAAATAAACACAAACAGATAATAGCTGGGCCTGAAAGCTGACTCTACACCTGTGTGAGCTTGTATAACTGGTGAGTGGGTGAGGTAGTTAATATATTCCATTAGGCTACCAAAGGCTGTAAATATCCATATAGAGTAGATACCAATAAATCCTGCTGCTATGCAGCAATACTTAATGAATGTATGCAGTATGGTTTTGCTTTTGTCTCCCACTATTTCGTACAAGAATGCACAAGCATAAAAAGAGAATGCGAATATGATGCGAGGAGTAGTGAGTGCGGCACAAGCTAGCAATATGCCTATGCCCAATCCATATAATATGGTTTTTGGGTGGCTACTGACATCTGTTTTTACATAGATCAGATATGACAGGAGAAAGAAAAACAAGGTCATAAAGTCCATTCTGCCCGAATGTAAAAACTGATTATAATTGGGCTCAAGTGCCACAATAGCTATGGCTGCAAAAGTCGCTGCTAGACCGAACCTTAAGTGGCGACAAATTTTGTAGATCAGGACAAGGTTGATGATGCCAAAAAACAGACCACTAACTCGAACACTAAATATACTGAAACCTAATACCTTGATGATACCTGCTTGTAGTATAAAAAATAGTGGACCGTATTCCAGTTTTTCGTTAGGTATTACCAGTATTCTGCATGTTTCATAGAAAGTTCCATTTTTGATGAAGGATTCAGTCATGCTAAGGAACGTGATTTCATCGAACCAAGGTATTGGAGAGTAAATGAGTGTTATGAAATGGTAAAGAATATACACTATCGAGGCAATAGCAAGAAACAGTTTTGTGTTTTTGTTCATATTTTTTTGATTGTCAGTGTAGCTTGCTGCTTAGATTTAGGGCTAAAGATAAAATATTTTCTTAGTGCCTCTAAGCATAAAAGGGTTTCATTTCTATAAATTAATGAACCACTGTTTGTTTGCAATGTCGTGAATGGTATTAAACAGATAAATTACCCATTGGGTTGGTCTGTATATGTGTGTTTGGTGTATATGTATATTCAAAGCCTATTTGTAACTTTGTCCGCAATACACGCTAAAGAACTTACTTTTACGAGCAGAAAACATAAACACGCTGGGCATCAAAGCAAATAAGAACTGAATGGTAAATAAAATATCAATAGTCGTACCCATTTACAATTCCGCAAACTTTATGTCTGCTTTGCTAGAGGCAATAGACGAACAGCGAAAAATATCGAACTGGGAGCTGGAGCTGGTGCTAGTTGATGACGGAAGCCGCGACAATAGTTATGCCAAGATAGAAGAGCTGGCTGGCAAATATGCATATATAAAGGGTGTGAAACTATCTAAGAACTTCGGTCATCAGATAGCGGTTAAGACAGGGCTATCGCACTGTACAGGCGACTATATAGGTATAATAGACGATGACCTGCAAGACCCACCATCACTGCTGCCCAATTTTTTCAGTTATCTGGATCAGGGATATGATGTGGCGTACGGTGTACGAAAAAAGCGGAAAGAATCGTTTATAAAACGCCTAAGTTACGATACCTTCTACCGCATACTGAAGCGAATGAGTGATACACACATACCGCTGGATAGCGGTGACTTTTGTGTAATGACCAAACGTGTAGTAGACAACATGTTGAAGTTTAATGAGAAAAATCCTTTTCTCAGGGGTATCAGGGCATGGGTGGGCTTTAAGCAGATAGGTGTGGTGTATGAGCGCAGTGCCAGAATAGATGGAGAGTCGGGGTATACACTGAAGAAGCTGCTAAAGATAGCAATGGATGGTATTTTTTCGTTTTCTACGATGCCTATTCGTGTTATTACAATTTTGGGTTATTTTGGGCTTGTATTTGCGTTTGGGTACACGGTGTATATTGTGTCGGGCAAGCTAATGAATGGTGTGCCTGTTAGGGGCTTTACTACTTTGGCTATTCTCGTTTCTTTCTTCAGCTCGCTAATTCTTATATGTTTGGGAATTATAGGCGAGTACGTGGTGCGCA
Organism: Flavipsychrobacter sp.; assembly: GCA_044360235.1. Classification (GTDB taxonomy): domain Bacteria; phylum Bacteroidota; class Bacteroidia; order Chitinophagales; family Chitinophagaceae; genus Nemorincola. The sequence goes on from JBIKKS010000207.1 coordinate 4,351, forward strand.
TATATGATGAGGTAAGAGACAGGCCCTACGTAATTATTGAAAAAACACTAAATGTATGATTTTTAAGAATATAGCAGTAGTTGGTTCCAATGGGTTCATTGGTAGCCATTTGGCTAAAAAACTATTGCAAATAGAGGGGGCACAGATAGCGCTCTTTGGCAAAAACGAGGTTAGTGTTTTGGGCAGTGAGGTCAATTACAACAAAATAGACCTCACCAACAAAGCCCAGCTTCAACATTTTTTCAGCGGCATGGATATGGTTTATTATCTGGCTACAGAGAGTATACCTTTTTCTACTTGGGACAATCCGGTGGCTGAGGTTGAAAAAAACTTGATTCCTTTTCTTGGGTTTATGGAGGTTATGGCAGAGTGTATGGTGAAAAAAGTAGTCTTTACATCTAGTGCGGGCACTATATACGGCACTACCGACCAAAAGGCTACCGAGGAATCTTTTAAGAATCCATTTTCGCCT
>JBIKKS010000004.1:0-16863 GCA_044360235.1 Flavipsychrobacter sp.
TGCAACTAGGGATGCTTTACCGGGTACATCATATACATGGAATGTTACTAATGCTGATGTTTATGCAACTGCTCCGAATGGTCGCAATATATTGGTGAACTTCACTAGTCCAGGTATTGCTGTTGTTAGATTAACTACTCAGATCATCTCTACAGGCTGTTTTGCTATTGATTCTTTCACAGTTACTGTGTCTAATGATTCTGTAAGAGTGCCGGAAGTGAAGTACTACGCAAATGAGCTTATTTGTACTGATAATACATCTGATAGTTATCAGTGGGGGTATGATGATGTAATCACGCTTGATTCTACAATTATTCGTGGAGCTAATCAGCAATCATACTACTTACCTTCTCCTGACTTTACCAACAGACGTTACTGGGTAATTGCTGAGTTCGGTGGCTGTTTCCAAAAAGTGTATTACAATGCACCGACCAATGTACCTACAGTAAATACTGGAGATATTGGAGTTACATTGTTCCCCAACCCTGCTGATTCTAGGGTTAATATACAGGTTACAGGTCTTGGTATGAACGATGAAATAACAGTTAAACTCATGGATATGATGGGTAAGGAAATTGAGATTTCTACACTCGTAAATGGTAAGGGTAGTATCAATGTTTCTAATCTAGCGTCTGGAGTATACTCTGTAATGTTTGTAAATAATGGTGTGAGAATTGCTTCAAGAACCTTCGTTAAGAACTAAGTAGTAGTTTTCAATTATATAAAAGCGGGCTTTGTGATTGTTCACACAGCCCGTTTTTTTGTTAATTACCTACAGTTCACCTAATTATCCTCTATTCTTGATTATGGTATTCTCAAGTAAGTGCAGTCATACAAGCCCATATACTTTTATACTTTATTTGGTTGAGTGTCAGCTATAGTATATTCATAAAAAAGGATAGTAGACTATAGTTTGATACTATCTAATGATTCAGAGGAATTGTTTGTTAATGCCTTCGTCCAGTTGACTCTATTTTCGATAGTGCTTCTCCGCCACTGCCTAGGAGGGTTTAGATTGTGTCGGACTACTTTTTGTATTATAGCGCGATTAACAACCATTATCTAGAACTACTTGTAATTATTGATTATTTATTGGCGTTGTTACTATAGTGCCTAACTTTGCAACTATTGGCAAGTATCTATATATAAAAAAGCTGCTCTTGTTTAAGGAGCAGCTTAAGATGAAAATGGTGTAACTGAATTATCTATTAAAAATGGTACATCTCATTTGGAATTGGACATAATCGCGATCTATGAATTTGTCACTAGGGTTGATAACTCCGTTTATTCCCTTCCGATATGAAACAGCTGCTTTAACTCTCTGTGTAAGTGCATATTCTGTTTTGCCTACAAAGCCCACATCAAATGATGGAGCAACTTGTAGATTTCCTCTGTCTACTTCTGAAGTAGCAGGGCGATTATCTACTAACATTTTTTGGAAATCGGGTCCCATACCTACAGACATACGCTTCATTATTTTGTAGCCTATACCTGGAGTGATTTGTGCATAATACAGGTTGTAGGAAATATCTTGTGTTTTCAGAACGCCATTAGGGGAGTTGTCAGGGGCTATCGCTCCGTTTTCAATACTAGTGGTTTTAGATGCGGAAGTTGGTTTTGCAGCAATAGATCCAGGTCCTCCATTAGCGCCAGTTATTGCAGGATTGTCGTAAGACATATATAGTGTGCGTTGAGTATTGGCGCTAGATGCAATAGCCACATCACTTTCTATATATACCTTATCATTTATCATTTTGCGTACAGTGGCGCCGGCCATGTACCCACTATTCTGATTGCCTTGATTGATACCACCAGATAAAATCACAGACAGATTCAGGGGTTTTTTGATAGCTGGAGCATCCTGTTTAAAGGTGCGCATTACTTGTTTTGCAGCAATTTCTTTTTTCTCAATTTTAGGTACTACAGCTACTTCTTTCATTGCACATGCAGGTAACAATGTAGCTACTGGAATGCCTTTTCGATTAGTATTTTTGCTGTTTTGTGCATACTCATTAGATGCAACATTCTGCAGTTTTATACCAATACTGTTTACAGTATTTTTTTCGGTTTGTTTAGTTGCCTTTTTATTGATTTTCCTGGTTTGTTTGTTAGAATGCTGATATACAGTACTTGGAGACGTGTACTGTATCATGGCTACTTGTTCTTTTGTAGTTTTTGAATCTTGGAATTTGCCAGTATGAGCATAAGATGCACTAGAGCTTTTGGTATCTGGGATACCCATTCTGAGCATAGAAGTAACACCCAGTGCCAATGCTACTGATGCTGCCATGCCTGTTGCTGGCATCCACAACCACAGTAACATGCTTCGCTTCTTTGCGCGACCATCTAGCTGCTCTGAGAGGGCGTCCCAATTTCGGTCATTGTACGCAAAGTCGTTCTGTTCAAACTTCTGTCTGAACAGTTCGTCAAATTCTCCTGGCTTCATACGATACTTTATTTTGTTCACTGTTTATTATTTTCTTCTGAAGCACGGTTCTGGCATGGTGTAAATGCCAGTGCGAGGTGCCCTCGCTTATGTCCAGTTGACTACCTATTTCTCTATGATTAAAACCATCAAACACGAACATATTGAATACGGTACGCGTCATGGCGGGCAATGATTGTATAAGCCTTACCATGTCTTTAAATTCGACGCTTTCAATACCTTCATTGGTTACAGAAAGATTCGATTCTTCGGCTGGTATTGCTTTTACATGAATTGCCATTTCTTCTTTAAGTGATGTGCTACGCAGATAATCTAGGCAAGTATTTACTAATATCCGCCTTATCCACCCCTCGAAGGAACCAGTATTGTTGAATTTCTCTATTTGCGTGAACACCTTCAGAAATCCATCATTAAGTAATTGTTCTGCATCTTGCATATCCTTAGCGTAGCGGGCGCATACCTTCAAAAACGTACTATAATACGTTTTGTAGAGATGCTCCTGCATTGCACGGTTTTTTTGCCGGCACCCTGCTATTATTTCCTGTTCAGAATATGCGGGCATAAGGATTATTACTGGTTGACAATAGTAAATTACTACATTTTTTTCATTACTGGTTCTTCATTACTCGTTTTTGTTGTTACTTCAAACGCTAAGCACAATGTGATGCTTTCTACACATTTTTCGAAAAATTTGATATTCGTTTATAGGGGCTGACCCTTTAGGGTTTTAGTACTACCATTAAGGCAAAAAGCTTTATGATAATTGATAGGTTGTTGTATTCATTTTTATTTTAGTTGAGCAATAAGATTGATAATTGAAAAAGGCGCCTTTTTACTTTTAAAACTAACCACTCATATATATAGACGTAAAACGGCGGCTATTTCTTGGGTGGTTTTCAAAAAATTTAATTTGACATGTGTTGCCCATTATTTGCTTGTTGGTATGGCTGTGCCTATTTGCAAACCTCCATAAGCATGAGGTTTTCCTGTTTCAAATTCTCGGGTTTGTAACGCTTTGAAATACTCCAGATATATACCACTATATGAAAGACGTACACCATACCTTAACCTGGCTACTGCACGTGTAATTTCTGTAGCTGAAAGCGTGTAAGGGCTTCTTTTGTTGAGCATTCCACCTTGTAACGAGGCATTGTATACTATATACCTGCCTTCGCTATTAAGGTAGCCATACACACTCCATTTATGGGTTGCTGAATTATGTGCATCATACGGATTGGTAAAATAGCCCGCTATCACTGATATAGTGCCACTAGCGCCTATATTGAGTGTGCCGGCATTGCCACCACCGCCTACACTTACAGATAGTAGCCGCTTGTAGGTTAGTATTTGTTTTTCGTAATGTACCTGATAGTTGAGTGCTAGGTCATTATTTATCTGGTGTTGCCAACCGTGTGGAGTTATATTATTCAGCTTGTCGTGTATGTATTCCTGCATTTCTTTGGCTCCCGCTGCATGCCCTATAACACCTAAGTATAGCGAAGATGAAAAGCGTTGTTTACGAATCGGATCTAAAGCTATAGCAAATGTTTTTGCAAGTAACACGGCTGCAAACGGCCGGTCATTATATAGTATATCATCACTGCTTATACTTGCTGGCGTAAAGCCATTGTGCTGCAATCCTACACCAAAATAGGTATTTCTGTATTTAGGGCGCAGCAAAAGTTTGTTAGTGAATAGTTTGCTCATTTGCGGCAAAACCAGCTCAGCATCTATGCCCTGAGTATAATACTGGTCAGTAGCAGAAAAGAAGTCGTTATCGTAACTGAGACGGAAATACCCTTCATTACTTATATACTTATAGTAAGGCGTATTATCTATGTACTGAGCTAACAGCGTATTGCTGGTTAAATAACTGGTAATAATGATAAAGAATCGTTTTAAAAGCATATAATCTATGTACGAAAAGATTTTGTGTCAAGATTGGAATTGCAAGACATTTATGGTCATTGATTATTTATTCTACTAAAAATGCCCTTGTTGTTAATTTTCATTATCTGTTAGGAATATCCTAACTTAAATTGCACATTTGTATACAATTACTTTTTATGGCAACTTACCTCGTAGCAGATAGCGGATCAACAAAAACAGATTGGTGTCTTTTGCGCGATGGCAACAAGCCCGTCTATTACAGTACTAAAGGCATTAATCCCTACTTGCAAACAGGAGCTTCGATAGCAGAAATGCTTAAAGAAGAACTATCGTGGGATGGCAAAAAACATATACCTGATGTGGTAAGCTACTACGGTGCAGGGGCATCGTCTGCCGACAAGCAGAAGCTGCTGGCAGGTATACTGAAGCAGCACTTTGGGGCAGAAAAAGTAAGTGTGCAAAGCGACCTGATGGCTGCCGCCCGTGCGCTGTGTGGCGATGAAAAGGGAATGGTGTGTATATTGGGCACAGGTAGCTCATCGTGCTACTATAATGGTAAGACTATAAAAATACAACAGCCTTCACTTGGATATTTGGCTGGGGATGAAGGTAGTGGCAACTACATGGGCAGAAGGATATTGCAGTATTATGCCTATAATACTTTTGATGCCGAACTAAAAACTGGCTTTGAGATGCGCTACGGAAAAGATATAAACGCAATAATAAGCAAACTATATAGCGACCCTTATCCAAACCGCTATTTGGCATCGTTTGCACCTATGCTGGTGGACATGAGGGGACACTATATGGCTGAGAACATCATAGAAGATTGTATCAACGATTTTTTCAGAAACAGTATACTTAAGTATCGCCAAAGCTGGAAAAGACCCCTATATTTTACAGGTTCTATTGCTTTTGCTTTCAAAGATGTGATCAGTAATCTTTGTGACCAATACGAGCTAGAGCTTGGTAAGATAGAAAAAAGCCCAATGGAAGGACTAGTGAAGTATTATAAAAGCGAGATGAAAAACCTGTAACAGTTCGCTACTCTACATACTTGTTCAAAGAGTCTTTGGTAGGTAAATCCATTTCTTGCTCTTGGAGCACTTTTTGTTTTTGCACGTACTTACTGCCTCTGAAAAACTCACCCAAATTATCAAATGATCTGCGCCAACTGATACCAACACCTCTCCGCAATATATTCTGATCTCTGGTAAGGTCGTAGTCGCTGGTTTGGAAGGCATTCAGCCTCAGTCCGCTATGTTCAGACAACACATACTGAAAGCGGAAGTCACCTGCAATATTAAAGTTGGTAGTAGCGCTACTGCTAGCTGGTCTTCCCCAGTCTGAGGTACTACCTACCGATACTAGTAAGCGATTATTGAGGTAGTTTTTGGTAAGGCCAAGTTTTAATTGATTTCGATTTACGTTTCCTACTGTAGCTTGGTCGTTGTAGTTGTAGTTGGTGTATTTTACTGCCACGTTCAGATTCCGGTTGCCCAATAGTTTATTCACGATATTTGTTAGTCCGGTAGATGCTGTAGTAGATACTATCTGGCTAATGTTATTGACTGTACCAGAAAGTGCTGAAGCACCAAGAGATGTTTCGGGTATTATAAATGCACCCACCAAAAGCAGTGAAGCAACCTGATCAAATTTCTGACGGTCGTCATTGTTGATTAATTGTAGTTTTCGGTAGGCAAGTGTGCCCTGCGAATGGTTGTTGTCGAGGTCTAAGTCGAAGGTTAGTTTTGAGCTATAAATAGGTCCATTCATGTGAAGCATCACATTCACCCATTGTGGCGACTGCGCATCTATAAGTTCAGGTCCACGTATCAGCAACCTATCGTTTTCAGTAAGCAGGTCATACATCCTTGCCTTTACTGAGTACACAGCATCGACAGCCAGATTGGTTTCGGAGAAAGGACCGTTAAAACTGATGGTGCTTCCAGAATTTAATCGGAATATACGCCTGATAAGCAATTGCTGAAAGGTTAGCGTATAAGTACCATTGTATATACTGTACATACCAGACATACGCATGTCGTTGTCTGGTGGTATGTCTATCTGTATGTTGCCGGTACCTGTAGTTACTATTTCATCTTCTGTAGCAGGGTCTAAGACTATATGTATTTCTGCAAGTGTATTCAGGTTAGCGTCCAGATTGATAGAAATTTTGTCTTGACGTTTTTTTACTATTTTTTCTTGGTCAGTGCCATATGTTACAAACGAGACATAAGAATAAGCACCTACATAACCACCACTGCTGGCAGGTATATATATCGTGGACTTTGCAGCAGGCGCACCGTTAAATAAATTCAGTCTGATATTATTGAATGGACCTCTAATGGTAAACGAGTCCATACTGGCAACTAGTTTGCCGTAAAACAGGTCATTATCTCTGTGAGTAAGGTTCATTACCTCAAACTTTGGAGTAGTCACTTTCAGCCGCATGCGCATTTTGTCAAACAACTCGTGAGAGAAAGAACCAGAAAGGGTAGCCGTATTGTTGTAGCTGTCATATACTTGTACTTGTCCCAGATTGATGCGGGTGTTGGTGATGCTGACATTGGCAGTAGGAATAGCATAATTACAACCAAGATAATCGAATCTTAAAGCTGCATTTTTGACCGATAATTTCCCGTCTATAACTGGTTTGCCTGGACTGCCCCATATATCAACACTACCATTTACTGTGCCTGCAAGGTTGCTCATAAGACCTGTGAGGAAAGGACTTGCCCATGCTACTCTGGCATCATTAAACCTGATAGATCCATCTATCTTATTATTAGAGGCGCTATCCATAGCAAAAGTACCAAAAGCCACTACAGATGCATTGTCTCGGTAGATGCCTGTTTGTGGGTCTAACCTTATCTCATTTCGGGTGGCATTATACTCACCTGTAATGTTCACAGTTCCAATAGTGTCTTTGCCTAGTTTTACATCGGTCGCCCTAACATTAGCGTTAACAACTAGGTTGTTGAACATGTCCTCTACCTTTATTACGCCATTTATTCTACCGTCTGGCTCATATTCATTTAGCGAGGCTAGGTTACCCAGTTGCGACAAATCAATATTGTCCATATTTACTACAAGCGGTTGCCCCTTACCAGCGCGTGTGTTTACAGATATTCGTTGCAAATCTGAAGTAAGTGATATGCCTTTTACATACAGGAAGTTGTCGCTATACAATACTTGGCTGCCACCTGCTATGTTCCACCTTACCTTATTCATAAAAAACTGAGAAGGAAATACACTCAGCTCCAATGTGTCGCTGTATGCTCGTATCCGACCATTCATAGAAATAGAGCTGCCCTTGTCGGGAGATATTGTGGCTAAAGAAAATAACACTGAGTCATTGCCTACCGATGTAGTAAGGCTTAAAGAACCGTTGAGCACGCTGTCACCTATAGCTACATTGCTCACTGTAGTGTTGAGCGCCAATGAATTCAGGTCGCCATCGCCAGATATACTCACATTGCGCAGATACACATTGCCTATACTGCCGTATGGTATATCGGCACTTAAAGATAGTTTTTTAGCTCTTGTATTGAGCGAGCCCGATACAGTAGCATGGTCAAACCCTCTTAGCATAGGTATTGTAACGGCGAATATGCTATCTATCTTCGTGGTAGTGATGCCAAAGGTTAATTGCTGATCAGGTGCATACTTTTCTGGCGCTTTTATGTAATTCGGTATGTAGCGCGAAAGATAATACTGTATTGATGCCGGAAGGCTACTAAGCCTATAATTGCCATTGATATTTGCTGTAAAGGCATCGCTGTTCACAGACAGATTTCTATGCATACTATCGCCCGATGACCGCAGATAAACGGAGTCTATTGCCAGTAAACGTGTGTTGCGGTGAAGGTCAATGTTGAAAAGCTTGGCATAACCCGAGAAATTATCAATATTGCTGCCAGTCCAGTTCAGGTCAAAGTCGGCGGATGCAGTAATATTATCTTGGGTCAGGTTCATAGCCTTGAAGTTGCTGCCCAGCAAGTGCGCCTCGGCATTTATCTTCATCATTCTGTCTTCATAATTGAGGCTGCCATCAAAGTCTAGTGCCAGATTAGGGTCATCAACCAATACCTTGCCATCAAATTGTTTTCGTGCTAGTGTGCCTTGAGTCAGTATGTTGTGATAATTGTAGCCATTTACCCCAAACTCTTTTATACTTCCTTCGACTTGCATTTGCATAAACTCAGGATTGAAAGAGAACCCCGATATTTTTTCATTGAGAGTAATGCTACCTAGCAGTGGCTGCCGCACTAGCTTGCCCAGTTGTAGCTGCTCAGTACTTATTTGGCCTGAGTAAGTAGCCGAGTCGCTATTGAACCCGGGTATATACATTTTTACGTCAGTAGTCATTTTGCCAGTATTAGAGGCAAAAGCTCCCTGTACTCTGAAGTTTTCAATATAGCCCTCATACACACCTGCAAAGTATACCTTAGTAATGCTGTCTATAGCCAGGTTGGGTAGCTGGCGGAGAGAGGGTGCATAATGCAATATACCCTTACCAGTGGTAAGTATCTCGGCATCGGTAAAGGTGATGAGAGTGGTGTATATATCTGGCAGTCCTTTCATGGTCAGATTACCTTTGAGCGAAAGGTGACCATCTGCCAGTCGCAGATTTTCTACCAATAGGTCAGATACGGTTCCCTTGCCTTTGCCGCTGGCTTTTATCACCATATCTGGCAGTATCTCTAGCTCTGGTGCAAAAAACTGAATATCCCTTTTGTCTATTTCAGATTCTTTCAGGTTGGCGACCATTTCCACACTGTCTATGTAGTCCAGAAAGTTGGGGAAGTGTTTGTAATGCATAGCATAGTAGTCCTTCAGCTTGCTGTTATTAGTTTCCAGATAAAGACTTTCGCACACAGATGCTATTGGCGATACAGTAGCCTTGCATTGCATCTTTTTCAGTATTAGTCCGCAGCGTTCTGCAGCCGACAAGTGCTCTATATTTGCCCTGATGGTATCGCCCACTATGCGCACATCAGAAACTGTTGCTGTAATGCTTTTTACATCCAGATGGTTTTCGTCAAACAAACCAGCAACGGGTATTTTGTCATTAGATTTTAGTTTGAAGAAACAATTTTCCATTTCCATATTGCTCAGTGTCACCTGCCACATGTCAGGGTTGAATGGGGTAGTGTCAAAGGCATTCAGGTTTTTGGGGCGCAGATGCTTAGGTCTTCCACCAGTATACTCATGTACATATACACCACCATTTTTTATTTCTATATTGTCTATGGCTATCAGTTTCTTTTTTACATCTATGGCATCGCCATTCACCAGTAGGTATCCTATATCAAAGTTCAGGTCTTCGCCTATCCATCTATCGTCCATGTATACGCGGACATTCTCTAGTTCCACTTTTTTTAAGTCAAACTCTATAGGTTGAGACGGTTTTTTCTTTTTCTTTTTTGGGCTGCTGAAAGCATCAGCTATAAAATCATAATTCCACACCTTGGAACTATCGGTTCGGTATAGATGAACAAATGTGTTGTGCAGCCCCACATACTTCAGTACAGGCTTGTCTTTGAATATAAACCAGTCTGTGATTCGTACTTCTATTTCGCCTGCATATACCAGTGTGTCTTTGGCCTGATCCTCAATATACACTCCTTGCACCAGCAGGCTATTGAGCAGCCCTATACGTACATGCGCTACTTCTACTTTAGTTTCCAGCTTGTCTGATAGTATTGTTGCCGCCTTGCTAACAATGTATGACTGCACAGGCGAATAATTGATAGCCGCTACCAGCGCCAGTAATAGCACCAGTAAAGAGAGTAGTATATATCCAGATATTTTGAGAAAACGTTTCAGGCAGTTGTGTTGATTACCGTAGTATATGCAAAAATAGTTCCAAAGAAGCGTAAATGGTAAGAATTCTGTGTTAAAGGTATTTTTAAAGTGATAAAAGTTAGGCAGTTGTGTGACAAATGTTCCACTACACATTACTCAACTGTTACTAACTTTGCATTATCGTGTTTAGGTTGATATCCATATTGCTGATGCTAAGCCTGTCTTGCCAAAGTTTGGTGAAGCTAGGAATACTGACTTGGTATGAGATAAACAAAGAGTATGTAGCCAGCAACCTTTGCGAAAATCGCAACAAACCACAACTTCATTGTAATGGTAAGTGTTACCTGAAAAAGCAATTAAACAAGGCAAATAATAACTCAGATACTCATAAGTCTGTAAGTACCGAACGGACAGATTTGTTGGAGTGTGTATTGCCAGAATCTTTCAGCTTGCCTCATTTGTTTAAGTTTAGTCAGCCTGTAGCCCTTGCATTATATTGCAACGGGTACTCGTATGCATTTGCATCTTTTGTATTTCATCCGCCATCTTTATAGTACATTTTTTGTGGAAAGTTATACTGTAGTTGTCGCTGTGTGCAATTGCACATTAGTACACTGCGTTCATCAATATAAGCAATTAACAGCTTCTATTGCACTATTTTCATTTCAATAAAACAGATTATAACATGGATTCCAAAGTAAAACACCCATTGTATCATATATCTATCGGCACTGCTGTAGCGGTTACTTCATTGCTGTTAATGCAGCAGTTTTCTCAAAACCAGATACTAGTGCTACAAATTTCCACCGCCATCCTATCTGCCAGCATTATTTTGCTGTCTATCAATTTGTATGCACACTCTCGCAGATTGAGTAGAGTAAGGAGGTAGTAGTGGTATGTATTTTTTATTTAACATTAATTAAAAGCAAAAAAATGAAATCATTTATCAAAATAGCCCTTTTATCGGCAACAGTAATAACAGGTGTATCATCTTGTACTAAAAAAGAAAACCCGACACCAACAGTAGAAAACGGACAGGTATACATGGAGTTTTTTAACGTAGTAGGCGAGGGGAATTTACAACTAAATACACAGTGGTATCAGAATGCAAATGGCGATTCGTTTACGGTGAGTAAACTGAACTACTACATATCAAATGTAGTGCTTAATGGTAGCACAGGTACAGCCAACTACACCGAACCAGAGAGTTATCACCTCATTGAGCATTCTGGTACGCCATCAAATATGACTTTTAACATGGCTACTGTGCCGGGCGGCAAGTATAAGTCTGTAACCTTCACCATAGGTGTAGATAGTCTGCGCAATGTATCAGGAGCACAAACAGGCGCACTCGACCCTGCTTTGGGCAACTTTTGGTCTTGGAACACTGGTTACATCATGCTGAAATTTGAAGGTAATTCGCCCAAGGCGCCAACGACTGGAGGTAAATTAATGATGCATGCAGGTGGGTTTACTGGCGCTAACAATGTGTTGCGTACTGTGACGCTCAATTTTCCAGCAGAGGTAGAGGTGAATAAAAACAAAACACCTCACATACACCTACAGGCTAATGTCCTTAAAATGTTTCAATCGCCCAATGTTATAAATTTTGCCACTACTAACACTATTCACATGCCTGGTACAGATGCTAAAAAACTAGCAGATAACTATGCAGGTATGTTTAGTGTCCCTTACGCTGGTTTATAGTTTAGCTACACATTCATTTCAAAGATGCCTGTACGCGTAATTTGTACAGGCATTTTTGTTTCTACAGCAAATGAATGGATGCAAGAGCAAAGTAGGTGTGAACACCAAGTGAAACGCTAAAGTAGACTACTAGTGTGGCAAACTATTTTTGTTTCAGTTCAGTTTTGTGAGTCTCATTGTCTGTATGTAGCCATAAAAGTGCATTGTATACAGCATTGTGCAGTATGGTAAGGTGACTTTCCTTAGCCAATGTTTCAAACTTAAATACCATATTTTTTTTGCTTTCTCTAGTAACGATTTCTTTCATTTTCTGAGCATCTTGGCGCAGTAATAGGTCTTCTTTGCCACCTACCGCCATATAGAGCTTGTGCTGGCTCCGTGTGTAATTCTTCATATGTTTACCAGCTACTGATAGTAAAGATTCGTTGTCCCACCACAAACTGGGGCTCACTATAACATAGTTGTTGAACAGGTGTTCGTTTTTCAATAATATTTCTGTAGCCAGCAGTCCTCCCAGCGATTGACCTATTAGTGTTGTGTTGCCATTTGTTCTGTATTGGCTATTTATGTAGGGTACCAGCTCTGCTTGCAGAAATTGAATAAATGCAGCAGACTGCCCACTAGTGGGGAAGTCTTGCTTGTCTTTGGTAACAGCGGTAGGAAATGTAAAATCTCTTTTTCGGTCTACGTTAGCAATACCTACAACTATAGTGGGTGGCATAGCCTCTATCATGGTCAGAAACTGCACCAATCCTACTATGTGTATAAAGTCTTCATTTACAGAGCCGTCTAGGAGATATATAACATGATACTTGCCTGTGTCACTTTTGTAGGCGTCTGGCAGATATACATTTACTATTCTATTCTCGTGTAGTGTTACAGATTGTAATGTATGTACATGGCCTACATCTATTGTTTTTGCCCGTGCAGCTGCTTTTATCGATAACAGCAGTGCTGCATAAAGTGTAAAAATGGCGAGTTTTTTTATCATATACAGTATAGTTAACAGCACCGCAAAGTAGGGTATATTGCAGGTATTGTAGGTTATGGATTAGGTGGTTTTTAGGGGGAAACTCTTAACAGTACACTTACGTTCTTCAGCGGAGGTTTGGAGGGAATGTGGTGTATATTTGTAGTGGTTAGTATAAAGCATTCCAAACCTACATGAAAAAAATTCTGGTAACTGTTGGTATTTCTTTTTTGTCATATTGTGCTGTTGCGCAATCTATACCTGCTATGAGTATAGATGAGGTCATAAAACGTAGCTCATCAAAAGATACTACCTACATTATCAATTTTTGGGCTACCTGGTGTGCACCTTGTGTGGAGGAATTGCCGGTTTTCAATAAACTGCATCAGCGATATGGCGACAAGCCTGTAAAAGTATTGCTGGTAAGTCTCGACTTCAAACAAGACTACCCAATGAAGTTGAACACTTTTCTGCAACGCAAAAGCATAAAGCCAGAAGTAATTTGGTTGTCAGACACTAACCCAAATGTATTTGTGCCCAAGGTTGACAATGCCTGGGAGGGCTCTATACCCGCCACAGTAGTGGTAAGACCTGCCACAGGCGACAAAAAATTTATAGAAGGGCAAGTAACAGAAAGACAAATAGCTGGCATAGTAGAAAGAATGAATAAGTAGTGCACTTAATACTGCTATGACTATATAAAACACAACAAATGCAGTAGACAATAACTCAGTATAAACGCTGAATTAGACAGACATGTAGCAACACTACTTTTGAATAATTGGTTAATCCAATGTACCTTTGTGCGACCGCTACAGCTACTTCCCCTATTTTATTGTAATACCATAGCTGCGCACCGGTCTTTACAAAACAGGAGCGTTATGACAAAGTATATATTTGTGACCGGTGGTGTTACTTCATCATTAGGTAAAGGAATTATTGCAGCCTCTTTGGCCAAATTACTTCAGGCAAGGGGCTTTAATACCACCATACAGAAGTTTGACCCTTATATTAATGTTGACCCTGGTACACTGAATCCTTACGAGCATGGCGAGTGCTACGTAACAGAAGACGGTGCCGAAACAGACCTAGATTTGGGTCACTATGAGCGTTACCTCAATACATTCACCTCACAGGCCAATAATGTAACTACAGGTCGCATATACCAGCACGTCATAAACAGGGAGCGCGAAGGTGCTTACCTAGGCAAAACGGTGCAGGTAATACCCCACATTACAGATGAGATAAAACGCCGTATGCTGCTGCTGGGCGAGAATAATAAGTACGACATTGTTATCACAGAGCTAGGGGGCACAGTAGGCGATATAGAGTCACTGCCCTACATAGAGGCTGTACGCCAGTTGAAATGGGAAATGGGCAATGAAAACTGTTTGGTAGTTCACCTTACGCTCATCCCTTACCTTAAAGCAGCAAAAGAGCTGAAAACAAAACCTACACAGCACTCTGTGAAAATGATGAGCGAGCATGGTTTGCTGCCCGATGTACTTGTGTGCCGTACTGAAGAGCCCCTATACAAAGACCTGAAAAGAAAGATTGCATTATTTTGTAATGTAACACAAGATGCTGTTATAGAGGCGCTTGATGCTGACACCATATACAGTGTGCCACTGGAAATGATGCGCGAAAAACTGGATGTTATATGTCTGGAAAAGCTGCATATGCCTCTGGGCAACGAACCTGAGCTTACACGCTGGAAAGAGTTTCTGAATAAACTAAGGTACCCTACCAGCAAAGTAACCATAGGGCTCATAGGCAAATATGTGGAACTGCAAGATGCTTACAAGTCTATACTGGAGGCACTGATACACGCGGGAGCGATGAACGAGTGTAAGGTAGAGGTGCGCAACATACACTCTGAATACCTTACAAAAGATACAGTAAAAGAAAAACTACAAAATCTGGATGCTATACTGGTAGCACCGGGTTTTGGTAGCAGGGGTATAGAGGGCAAGGTAGATGCTATAAAATATGCTCGCGAACAGAAGATACCCTTCTTTGGGATATGCCTGGGTATGCAAATGGCTTGTGTAGAGTTTGCCAGAAATGTACTGGGAATGCCCAAAGCACACTCTACCGAAATGGACCCCGATACAGATCAGGGTGTGATATGTATGATGGAAGAGCAAAAAGCTATTACACAACTTGGAGGTACTATGCGTCTGGGTAGCTACGAATGTGAACTAAGACCAGACTCCGCAGTTGCGGCTATGTATGGTGCTACCACCATATCCGAACGTCACCGTCATAGGTATGAGTTTAACAACGAGTACCTGAGCTTGTATGAAAATGCAGGTATGATACCTGTAGGCAAAAACCTAAAAACCAATCTGGTAGAGGTAGTGGAGATAAAAGATCATCCTTTTTTTGTGGGTGTACAGTATCACCCAGAATATAAGAGTACAGTAGAGAATCCACATCCGCTTTTCGTGGCATTTGTAAAAGCCGCAAAAGCAGCTCAGGCTGATCGCAATCTGTTGGCAAAACGTACCAGTGAAAAGAAGATAACAGTGTAATGCAATGATGGGTTTTTAAAGCGAATTGATATTGAATAATTGTGAAAGTGATTTTGTGGAGATTAAACTATAAAGATTTATGCAAGTACGTATTTTATTAGGGTTGTTAGCGGTGGTTTTCATGTCTTCTTGTGCCGAAACAAGAATAACCGAACATGAAGATTGGGGGAAGAAGTATGAACAGTATGGCATTAAAAACGCCTGTATCATATTGAGAGACAATAACCATGAAGCAATACACTACTACAACAAAGACCGTTGTATTACTCGCTACACACCTGCTTCTACCTTCAAGATTTTCAATTCTCTTGTAGCACTGGAAACAGCCATTGCGCCTGATGAACGCTTGCTCATAAAGTGGGATAGCTCTGATGTGTGGCCCGATGCTTGTAAACAAGACCTTACTATGAATGATGCTTTCAAGGAAAGCTGTTTGTGGTATTATCAGGAGATAGCCCGACGTGTAGGTGCTGCCAGAATGCAGCACTATCTGGATACTATAAAGTATGGCAATATGAGCATAGCAGGTGGCGTAGACAAATTTTGGATCAATGACTCCTTACAGATATCTGCCGATGAACAAGCAGGTTTTGTGAAGAGGCTCTATTTTGCAGAGTTGCCCATGTCTGAAAGAAGCCAGCGAATAGTAAAAAACATGATGCTCCGCGAGGAAAAACCCAACTACAAACTGTACTACAAAACCGGAACAGGGCGTATAAAAGGAGATAAATACATATACTGGGTTACAGGATTTGTGGAGCGTATACAAAAGGTAAAGGAACCTAAAGGCTCTATGAATAAAACTGACGAGCGCAACTATCCCTATTTCTTTGCCCAAAACTTTGAGATGCCTGTAGCAGATACCACCAGAAATTGGTTTGAAACCAGAGTGCAGGTGTTGAAAGAGGTGCTGACAGATTATGGTGCTATACCAAAGGATGAGTCTAAGTAGCACTTTATTATGTAGCTGTGTATTTAAAAAAATGAGTTTCATTTTACCATCATTTCCTATTCCTATTTGATAGTAATAATGGTTGCTATTTACCTGATTTTGTCTATTTTGTACCCAAACGAACAACATGCAATTCAGCGCACAGCAGATAGCCGGTATTCTTAACGGTACTATAGAAGGAAATCCAGACGTAAGTGTCAGTACACTTTCCAAGATTGAAGAAGGCAAGCCGGGGTCTATTTCTTTTCTTGCCAATCCGGCATATACCCAATACATATACAACACACAGGCTACACTGGTGATAGTAAACATTGATTTTGTAGCTACTGCACCCATTTCTGCAACACTTATACGGGTACAGAGTGCCGCCGCTGCATTTGCCAAGCTACTGGAAATGTACAATCAGGTGAAGCTGAACAAAACTGGGATATCTAAGCAAGCATACATAGCCGAAAGTGCTACAATGGGCGAAAACAATTACGCAGGTGAATTTGCAGTGGTGAGCGATAATGCCCGCATAGGCAACAATGTGAAGATATACCCCCAAGTATAT
>JBIKKS010000208.1:0-4813 GCA_044360235.1 Flavipsychrobacter sp.
TCAGGTTGTCATCTGTTATTGCATCCTTACTGCGCCTTGCAGTGCCTTTTATTGGTTGCGATAGAATATTGTTTCCTTCTTTGCGCAGATATCGCTCAGGGCTGGCACACATCAGGTGATGGTGGTATAGGCGATAATATGCTGCAAACGGCGCTGGCGATAGTTTGTTGAGTGCATCAAACACACTAGCAGCATCTATCTCTACATTTGTGCAGCTACCACCCGTGCAGTAGTTTATCTCATAACAGTCGCCATCCAGTATGTGTTGCCTTAGCTTATTGATGGTATTGGTGTAGTCTTGCTGAGTAGTAGTAGGAGTAAAGGTTAGTTTTGGTAGTGGGGTAGTGACCAGTTTGTCCTCGTTAGCTTGCATCAGAGCGTAGTATACAGCATCAGCATCAGCAAGAGTTTCGATAGTCAGCGTGTCTTTTGCGCTATTAATGTAAACAACAGTTTCTGGTACGAAAAACTGTAATTGGGGATACTCGTGTACAGTTGGGTGAATAGAACTTAGTTTAGGTTCCAGTATGTTTTTGTAGTCGTAGCAGATGTGACCAAACATCCAGTCTGGGTGAAGATTATGGGCTTCTTGCAGTTGTATCAGTGGGTCAGTACCATGATTGGCTATCATAGTAGCAGCACCCACCGCCAGTAAACACTCATACCTGCTGTAGGCTGAGGTGTAATTGTTACTATCTAAAAAAGCAAGACCACTGAATTGTTGTGACCAATTCAGCATTCTTGCTTTCAGATTGCCTGTATCTTCAGGCGAAATGTTGTATGCTTTTATATTCCTTTGCAAGGCTGTGGTTTGATGTGATTAGTAAGGACGCTGATTGTGTATCATTAGCTTACTGCATTCAAGCCAGGTGTTGCAGTGGAGTACTAAAAATCATCGTCATCGTCATCAAATCCACCAGATCCTTCACTGAAGAAGCCAAGATCTTTGAACTCATCATCTACATCAAAGTCATCATCTTTTGCAGACTTTTTCTTTGGAGATTTAGATTTAGATTTTGGTAAATCAAATTCTTCAAATTCTTTCTCAATATCGAATTCGTCTTCATCTTTATTGAAGTCATCATCTTCTTCGACATCATTTATGTCGTCTTCATCTTCTTCGTCTTCATCTACAGTTTTCTTTTTCTTAGATGCAGGTGCTGCCTTTTTCGAAGGTTTTGCAGGAACCTCGTCCAAATTATCTTCTAATTCGTCATCTTCATTCACCTGACTTTTTTTAGTCTTTGGTGCACTTTTTTTAGTCTTTGGTGCACTTTTTTTAGATGCTGGAGCTGCGTCTTTTGTTGCGCTCTTTTTCGTTGCTACTTTCTTACTTGGATTTGATTTCATAGCTCTTAATCTTGATGCCGTAAAATTTTATTAGTTTGATGAAATTGCCAAATTTTTTTTGAGTGCAATGTTATATTTTTTATTGTCAAATAACTATCAGCTGATCTCTTCCTGTGCCATTAGAAATATGAGAAATCTTGGTATTAAGGTATTGCTCTATAAATGCACAATAATCTTTGAATGTTTGTGGTAACTCATCATAGTTACTGCATTCGCTTATAGGGCGGTCCCATCCGTCAAATGTACTATACACAGGTGAAATAGGAGCATCACAAATATCAAATGGCATTTGTGATGTAGTGTCGCCATGTATTGTGTATGCAGTAGCTGCTTTTATCGGGTTAAAGCTATCCATGACGTCTGTTTTGGTAATGATAAGTTTGGTAACACCACTCAGCATTACTGCATAGCGAAGTGCTACCAAGTCTATCCAGCCGCATCTGCGAGGTCTGCCAGTAGTAGCACCAAATTCATGACCTGCTGCACGCAAAGCCTCACCAGTAGCGTCTTCCAGTTCAGTAGGGAATGGTCCGCTACCCACCCTTGTACAATATGCTTTGGTAATCCCATACACCTCGCCAATGCGCGATGGTGCTACACCCAAGCCACTGCACACACCGGCGGCTATGGTGTTGGACGAGGTCACAAACGGATATGTGCCAAAATCTATGTCCAGCATGCTGCCCTGCGCGCCCTCTGCCAGTATTTTTTTGCCAGCTTGCAAATGTTCGTCCAGCCAATATTCTGCATTCACTATCTGCAAAAAACGCATACGCTCTACAGCCTCAAAAAATGGTTGTTCCCACTGCTCCCACTCTATAGCGGCACCAGAGTACTGGCGCAGCATTTGCAGGTGCTTTTGTTTCAGTTTGTTGTATTTGTCCATGAAGTTGGGAGATAAGATGTCGCCAACTCGAAGTCCGTTTCTGCCGGTTTTATCCATGTAGGCCGGTCCTATACCCTTTAGTGTAGAGCCTATTTTATCAACTCCCTTCGCCGACTCTGATGCCGCATCCAGCGCCCTGTGTGTGGGCAATATAAGGTGAGCTTTCTGAGATACAAACAACCGCTTTAGCAAGTCAGGGCAAAGGGGTAATATTTTGTCTATTTCTGCTCTTAGGGTTACAGGGTCTATTACCACTCCATTGCCTATCAGGTTCAAACAGTGAGTCTGAAACACGCCAGAGGGTATAGTATGCAGCACGACCTTGTTTCCATCAATGTAAAGGGTATGTCCTGCATTAGGGCCACCTTGAAATCTGGCTATAATATCATACTTACTAGCAAGGAAATCTACTATCTTCCCTTTGCCTTCGTCGCCCCATTGCAACCCCAACAAAATGTCTATCATACTCTTGGTTGAATTAATCTGGCTGGTGTGCCCGATGAGAAATAAAATCAAACGTCAAAAGTAAAACTTAGTGTTTGAAAAAGTGAACAATACTCACTCATAAAAATATTTTTTTATTGGGTCGAAGGGTATATATTCCCCGTTTTTATTCACACTATCGTTTTCGTCATTTTCTACACTTTCAGGGTATGGTATTCAGGGTTGATTCCTTGCAAAATAATGACAAAGCATATGATTTACGTCAGTAATGCAGCTATAGAGTAGTTCTAATTTTGAGAAAAATATTTACATGCATCTTGCCAATGATCTGTTGCTGAACAAGTACAATATTCCGGTACCCCGTTACACTAGTTACCCCACAGTGCCCTATTGGCAAGATACTGAGACGGCAATACCTTGGTTACAGGCATTTGCCAACGATTTTTCTATTGCTCCTGCACAACAGGGTTTCAGTTTATACATCCATCTGCCGTTTTGCGAGTCATTGTGTACTTATTGTGGCTGCAATAAAAAAATCACCAACAATCATTCTGTAGAGGAAGAGTACATAGCTGCTATACACAAAGAGTGGCGGCAATATCTTGCGTTGATGCCTTATAAGCCAGTATTGAGAGAGTTGCATTTGGGTGGAGGTACGCCTACTTTTTTTTCGCCTAATAACTTAAAGAGTTTATTAGAGCCTATTTTGGCAACCTGTCACTTGCATCCTCAATACGAGTTTAGTTTTGAAGGGCACCCAAACAATACTACGGCCCAGCATTTACAGACATTGTTCGATCTGGGTTTCAGACGCGTTAGTTATGGTGTTCAGGACAATGATCCTGAGGTGCAGCGCATCATAAACAGGATACAGCCTTTTCAGAATGTACAATCCGTAACAGATACAGCCAGGCAAATAGGATATGAGTCTGTCAATTTTGATCTTATATATGGGCTACCTAAGCAAACAAAGGAGAGTATAATGAGAACGATTGCCCAAACAATTTCTCTGAAGCCCGATAGGGTGGCTTTTTATAGCTATGCCCATGTGCCATGGACAAGCAGAGGTCAAAGATTATTTGACGAGAGTGACCTTCCCAGTACTGCACAAAAGCTAGCTCTTTACCAAACCGGTAGGGAAATGTTTTTAGATGCAGGATATGTAGACGTGGGCATGGATCACTTTGCATTACCTACAGATGAGCTTTGTGTAGCATTGCAGCAGGGTAGGTTGCATCGTAGTTTTATGGGGTATACTACCCAACGCACTGACATACTAATAGGGCTGGGTGTATCCGCCATAAGTACATCTCCTAGTGCCTATGCACAAAACGAAAAAACACTGCATAATTATTACAGCCTTGCCAATGGATGGAGTAGCCCAGTAAAGAAAATATGTTTAAGAAGTGATGAAGATAGGCGTTTTGGTAAGTATATATTAGATGTAAGTTGCACAGGCACTACTATATTTCACCCTCTGGATGCTGAGACTATAAGTATGTATGCAATGCCACAGCTGGAAGGTATGGAAAAGGATGGCTTACTGATAATTGAGAAAAGTGGTATAACACTGACACAAACTGGTAAAAACTATGTACGTAATGTATGTAGTGCCTTTGACCTGCACCTGCACAAGAACAGACCCGACACTGTGAAAAAAGTTTTTAGTCAGTCGGTGTAGATATGCTTTAACATGAATTTAATCTGGTTTACGAAAAAATATTTTATTTTTCAATAAACTTACGTATCTTTGTGTCTCATTATTTAAAAACAGTAAAATGCAAGAAGGTACAGTAAAATTTTTCAATGGAACTAAAGGATTTGGTTTCATTAGCCCATCTAACGGTGGAGAAGACATTTTCGTTCACGTTTCAGGTCTTTATGATGAAATTCGTGAAAACGATAAAGTTTCTTATGAAGTTCAAAATGGTAAGAAAGGTTTAAATGCAGTTAACGTTAGAGTTCTCTAATTTATTCATAAAGAATCATTTGGAAAGGGTGTCTTGCAAAAGACACCCTTTTTTAATGTGCCTACATCATCAATCCATTTTTGGGATCTCAGACAACGGTAAATGCACTTATTATTCTCTGCTTCTGGAAGCCTTAATCAAAACAGGCTTTCTCGTTGATAGG
>JBIKKS010000209.1:0-4771 GCA_044360235.1 Flavipsychrobacter sp.
AGGTTCAGGTGTAAGGTTCTTTTTCTTTTTGCCGCCAAAGTTCACCACATACAGGTGGCGCTGCAGGGGCGATGCTTCTGCAGCTGTGTAGTACACTAGTTTTTTTGCTACATCTACAACACTTAGCGATTCTATATCATAATTGCCTGGTGTAAGGTCTGTTATCTTTTTAGTTTCACGGTTGTAGTGATACAGGTGCGTATATCCACTGCGCTCACTACTCAGTATCATTTCCTTGCCACCCGGCAGAAACCTGATCTCATCGCTTATCTCGATGTATTTTTCATTACTCTCCGTAAAAAATACTGTTGTTGAACCATTATCACCATTGGTCAACAGCAATTCTAGGTTGTTTTGTAGCCTGTTCAGTCTGAACACACACAACTCACCAGCATTTTCGGTCCATTTTATACGAGGTATGTAAATATCAGTATTGGAGCCTGTATTGGCGATGGCAGTGTTTTTAGTAGCCGTGTTATAGATTTTTATTTGTACTTCCGAATTTCGCTCACCAGCTTTTGGATATTTGTAGGTGTATTGCTCAGGGTACAGATCAGTATATTTCGCCATTGTATAGTCCTGCACTTTGCTTTCATCAAACCTATAATAAGCAAGATACTTGCTATCCTCCGACCAATCAAACGCCCTTGTAAAAGAAAACTCTTCTTCATATACCCAGTCACAATTTCCATTGATAATCTGGTTTTTGGCACCATCTTCAGATACCTGCACTATCATGTCCTTTGTCAGGTCTTTGTAGTACATGTTGTTATTCTTTACATAGGCTACCTTGCTACCATCGGGCGAAAAAGTAGCATGCATCACCTTGTCATTGTCTATTCTGGTTAGTTTACCGCTAGCTACGTGATACAGATACACCATTTGCATTTCAGAGTGGCGATAGACATGCTCCCCTTCAGTGTACAGCAGCATTTGCTGCTCATCTTCGCTAAACGAGTAAGACTCTACAGCTAGTTCCTTTCCATCATATTTGTTGGTGGCGTTGTCAAACAGGGTACGTTCTTGTTTGCCAGTTTCCAGATTGTATACACGTATGTACTGACGGTTCTTTTCTCTGTCTATCTGTGTATATACCTTACCATCTTTCATGGCATTAAATCCCGGCACACCTTTCACCCTGAATGTACCCTTACTGAATAGGTCCTCAAGAGTTATTTCCTTATTTCCGCTCTGTGCATGAGCTGAATACTGCATGAATACAAGGGCTGCAAACAGCCAGATAATGTTGCGCATAATACACTGTTAATAATGGTAAAAATACAGTGTTGTGTGCATATATCACGTATGTGATACAATAAGCGTAAGGGGGTATTTTGGGGGGAATAGCAAAGCGCAGTATCAATAATCAATAGTAGCCTGTATGCCACGGTCTATAAGAGCCTCGGCTTGCGGACGAAGGTCATTGAAACTTCCTCTTTTTACACCACATTTGCCTTTGAAGTGTACAATCATCGCACACTGCTCAGCTTGCAGTGAGTCATGACCACATATATCCACCAGCGACTCTATTACCCAGTCGAAGGTGTTTACATCGTCATTCCATACTATCAGGTTATGAAGTTCCTGTTCTATTACGTCAGTAGCTTCATTCACATCCGTTTGCCACTGTGTGCCCGAATTGTGTCCTCTGGTGTTCATATTGCGAATATAGGAAAGAAGTTCGAAAATCAAATAGGAGGCTCAGTCAAATTTTCAGGTGATATGAAAAATACACACCTAGACGATAATGAAATTATGCGCTGACTTTTACATCGAAGTTGTAATCGTAATAGGCACACGTATAGTTCAAAAATCAGTAAATTCGCATAAATAGAACGACATGACAACTACAGCCATCCGTGAGCGTCTGCATCAGTTTATAGATAATATGGAAGATAAGAAAGCAGTAGCAATTTATACATTGCTAGAAGATAGTATAAATGATGGAGAAGAGGAGTACACTGATGAGTTTAAAGCTGAGCTCGACCGCAGGTATACTGAATATAAAACTGACGGGAAGGTGATAACGCAGGAGGCTATGGACAAGCGTATTAGGAAAATTACCGACAAGACTATTTAGAGGTATATGTATCAGATAACTTATAAGGACATTGCCTCACAAGAATATGAGCATGCTTTCAGGTGGTATTTCGAAAAAAGTGAAGCTACCGCAGAAAGATTTGTATTGGCAGTTAATGAAAAGTTGAATAAAATATGTAGTAATCCTTGGCAGTACAAAAGCATCTTCAAAAAATTTCACGAAGTAACTATCGGGAAATTTCCATACAACATTGTCTACTTTATCGATGATGAAAACTCAAGAATAGTGGTTGTAGCAATTTACCACCATAAACGCAATCCGAAAAAGAAATATCGGAGATAGTACATCGTATTGTAAATACCTGCATGACAGTATGCCATAACTAATCCTTTCATGCAAATAGAAAGTCCGCATTAGGTTATTGAAAATACTATATTTTATTGCCGTGCTTTGTGTGTCGATAAATATTTTTCAATTTTATTTATCGTTATTCTTTAACCAGCCGTTTGGTCAGGCTCATACCTCACAAAAAAAGCAATCCATATTGCCCTTGATAGTCGTTGCAATATGGGCTGTAGCAGCAATACTATAGCAGCATTAGTGCCCAGCCACCACATCACTCTATTGTCGCTCACAGACATGCCTATCGTAAACCACCACAATACAAAGGTGACAGCACTGATGAATACGGTAAGTGCATATCCTACATAGCCTGTGCCAAAGTAAAAGCCAGTTTGCAGCTCATATTTCTGACCACATACCGGGCAGTGCTCAGGCATGTCCAGGTTGTGTTTCAGGTTGTAAGCGTTAGAGTGGGTAAAAAGATTTCCTTGTCGGCATCTGGGGCATTTGTTATTTACTACACTCCATAGTACACCATGTTCTTTATTTTTTGTTGCAGCACACATATAGTTGTTATTTAGCAATGGTTAAGGGTGTTTCTCTGAAATGCTCAGGAGTTACACTGGTATATTTTTTAAAAAACTTAGTAAAGTAAGAGTTGTCTTTAAATGACAGTTGCCACGCTATTTCAGATACACTCATGCCAGAGCATACCAGTAGTCTTTTGGCTTCCAGCAGTACCCGGTCTCTTATCATCTCCCCTGCCGATCTTCCTGCCATATCGTTGCAGAGGGCATTCAGGTGATTAGGGGTAATATACAGCATGGCGGCATATTCTTTGGGTAGTTTCAATCGTTGGTAGTGTTGCTCTACCAGTTTTCTGAAGTTGCGTAGCAGCAGCTGGTTAGGTGCAGCATAAGGTTTTGTGGCATTGGGCACACTGTCGCGTAGCACAGTTATGAACAACGATAAGAGATGCACCCTTATCATTTCTGTGCTCATAGCAGCATTGGTTTCTGTTTCGGTTATTATTTGTTGCAGTAGTTTTTCTATTACGTTTTTATTTTTTTTCAGTAGTATCACTCCGTCTATTGCAGCCCCGCTAAAGAAAGGAAACTGTTCCAGATATTGACCTTCCTTCAGGAAAGAGTACATAAGCTGCTCTGAAAAGTTGATAATATACCCGTCTGTTTCCCCGTCAAAGTTCCAGGTGTGTACCTGCCCAGGTATCATAAAGTATATCTGTCCGGGCTGCACATCAAATGTTTCGAAGTCTATACTATGCGTGCCACTGCCCTTACTAAAGTAAACTACATGATAGAACGAATGCCTGTGTGGAAAATGAAGGTCTGGGTGACGCATCAGGTAATGCGCAAACCCTTCGGCTGTTATATCTTCGTGCATATGACGTGCATCTGCCAAAGCGCAAATGTCATATACAGGAATGGTATTTTTTACCGATGACTTCATACTGCAAATTTACACCCCTATATTGGCTCGCAGTTGTTCATTTCATTGATTTTGTGGTGTTTTTTACTGATTTCTGTTTTTGGGTAGTTTTAAATCTAGCATTGAAGGGTTAATATACCTGCCTTGAAAATAATATTACCTTTATGCGCCATTCACTATATAGTCGCTAAAGTGGGGGATCGCAAAAAACGTAATAGAGTAAAAATGGATAAAAGTAGCCTGCCAGTATCTGTAACACATTACTATAGGGAGCCCAGAAATACAGGCGTTTCGATAGAGGGCATATTCAATTCTGTAAAAGAGAATTTGAAGGGTAGGGCACAAATCAAAGATTATTACGTAGACCCATCTTTATCCCGATGGCAAAATATACGCAAGGCAGCCTCTGGTGCCAGCGATATCAATCATATAACGGGTGACGTCAATTTTCTGGCTATCGGGCTAAAAGGCAGGAAAAACATTCTGACGATACACGATTTTGGCTTTTACGAAAATCCTATACACTCTAGGCTGAAACACATGTTTTACCACTTGTTTTGGTTCTATTTTCCGCTCAAGCATATTGATATCGTGACGGTAGTATCAGAGTTCACAAAGGAAAAGCTGATTAAATATTTCAATTTTCCTGAAAACCGTATCAGGGTTATCACCGACCCTGTGAAGGCGGTATTCAGGCACACGCCCAAAGCGGCATTGAATGCTGTGCCTGTAGTACTGATGCTGGGTACTGGCAAACACAAAAATCTGGATAACCTTATTGATGCATCAAAAGGGTTGAATATCCATCTGGACATAGTAGGGTGGCCAGCACCAGATGAACTGGCAAAACTCAAAGAGTATAATATATCTCACACTGTCTATAACCGCCTCACAGATGAGCAAGTATATGAGCGTTATGTGGCTTGCGATATACTGTAT
>JBIKKS010000005.1:0-16587 GCA_044360235.1 Flavipsychrobacter sp.
TTTACCTGGGGGGGGGCTTGCGTTTGGGCTGCAACATTGGCCGTTTTGCTGTCTGGCAGTATAGTTGCAGCATAGTTGCTGGCTATTTTTGTTGAGCTAGGGGTAATGGCAGGCATAGCAGCTGCAGGTGTTTCATTATTGGCAGGTGTGTTATTATAGTTATTTGTAGTATTTTTTATAGTGGTATTTATGCTGGCTATATCGCCAGTGTTATAGGGTTGCTCAGTAAGTTTGTAGATCGAAAAGCAAACAAGCGCAGCCAGTCCAGCAGCTACAGCACTTCTTTTCCAGTTGATAAAGGGTACTATTTTGGTACTATATTCAGGTTTGGTGAGGGTAGCTTTTTGGGTATAAGTGAGGGAAGTATCTGGTATCATCTTGGTCATGGTATATGCTACCATTTCGTTTTGTAGCTCAGGGTGCTGAAACACGAAGTTCATTAGCTCTTGCTCTTCAGCTGGCTTCAGCTCGCCATCGGCGTGCATCATCATGTATTCCTCATAGTTATCCCAGGTTATCATCTCTATATTATGTTTTCTACGCTTACCAGATATTCTTTGAGTATTTTTCTTGCCCTAAACAGGTATACCTTCACCTGCGATTCGTTAAGTCCAGTTATTTGCCCTATTTCTTCATAGTTATAGCCTTCATAGTCTTTTAGTAACACCAGTGCCCTTGCCTGTTCGTCCAGTTGGGCTAGTGCCCTGTCTAGTATTCTTTTCAGGTCAGGGTTGGCGGGTGAGTAAGTTTCTTCTGGTGCTTCTTTATAGCTTATTTTCGATTTCTTACGATAGTTATCTACCGACTGCCTATAGGCTACCTGAAACAAAAACGCTTTTGCCTTAGCTGATTGCACTTCCTCTTTTTTCTGCCACAGCACCTCAAAACTACTTTGCACTACATCACTAGCATCACTCTGCTGCCCGGTACACTTGCACGCAAACCTGAACAGAGCATCTGCCCATTCTTGCACACATTGGTTGTACTGTTTAGCGTCCATTCTCTAGTATATCGTATGGTGTGAAAAAAAGTTACAGCCTTTTTGAATTATTTTTAATAAAAAGTAGAATAAGTCTGTTTGTATCGTTCTATGCAAAATTAGCGAACCATAGAATTGAAAATTCTGTTTCATGGTAAAACCCCACTATGCATCAAGTTATTGGTGGCAAAGTGGGGTTTAATGTACCTAGTGACGATGCATTAAAGCACCTGCACGATCAGAAATTTCAGATACTGAGTATTTGGCACATTCCATAATATAGGGTGGTCAGATGCTTGTGTTTGCCAACATACTTGCCTTAATGTGCGGTGTGCGTCTTTAGCGGCCATTTCAATGGTTTTCAAGAATAGGTCGGGTGGTACAAGGTTGGTGCAAGATGCCGTCACCAAAAAACCACCTGGTTTTACCAGCTTCATGCCTCTCAGGTTTATTTCCTTGTAGCCTGTTATGGCTTTTTGTATGTTTTCTCTGCTTTTTGTAAATGCTGGTGGATCTAGTATTACAGTGTCATAGCGTTTTCCCTCTTTCACCCATAGTTTCAGTGCATCAAAAGCATTTATAGCCTGAAACTTACAGATATCACTATAGCCATTCAGCTCAGCGTTTCGGCGGGCAGTAGCTACAGCATTTTCAGAGATGTCGAGTCCCATTACACTTTTGGCGCCATAATGCGCAGCATGTAGCGAAAACGTACCTGTATAGCAGAACGCCTCTAATACATCAGCACCTTTTACTATGTGCTGTATAGCGCGTCTGTTATCCTGTTGGTCAAGAAAATAGCCGGTTTTTTGTCCGTTTTCAATATCTACATGAAATTTCAGCCCGTTTTCATTGATGATGATGTTAGTATCAAACGGCTCGGTAAGAAATCCTTTTATCTGCTCCATGCCTTCCAGCGTACGCACCGGTACGTCATTGCGCTCATATATTCCTTTTGGGCTAAATATTTTGTGCAGCGCAGTTACTATTGCTGGTTTCCATTTTTCTATACCTAGTGCCAGTGTCTGTATTACAAAGTAGTCGTTGAATTTATCGATGATAAGTGCTGGTAACTGGTCTGCTTCACCAAAAATCAATCTACAATTTTCTACATATCCCAGTTGTTTGCGGTATTCCCATGCCTCTCTTATACGGCGAGCAAAGAATTTATCGTCTATAACGTCTTCCTTCTGTCTGGTTAATAATCTTATGCGTATTTGTGAAGCAGGATTTATGTAACCCTTGCCTACAAAAGAGCCGTTATACGAGTATACCTCTACAATATCTCCTGGTTCGGCGGTGCCTTCGCTGTCGCCGAGTTCATTGCCAAATATCCACGGATGCCCGTTTATGACGCGGTCGCCGATTTTCTTTCTCAAAAAACATTTCATCATGCAAAAATAGTGTTCGTTGTCCACTGTTCTCACTAATTTTGACACTATGTTGCAGAAGTTGGTAATCAGGAATTATGCTATAATAGACCACCTGGTAATAGAGCCGGATGCCGCACTGAATACCGTGACTGGCGAAACCGGTGCTGGTAAGAGTATCATATTGGGTGCGTTGTCGCTCATATTGGGCGATAGAGCCGATACATCAGTGCTCATTAATAAAGAGGAAAAGTCGGTTGTAGAGGGATATTTTGATGTGTCAGCAAATGAGCCATTTCGTGCAGCACTTGCTGATGCCGAGCTGGATTTCGATCCGGTTTGCATTATTAGGCGTGAAATTGCAGCATCTGGCAAGTCACGAGCTTTTGTAAACGATACACCAGTGACACTACAAGTGCTCAATAAACTAACCTCGCTGTTGGTGGACCTGCAACAGCAGTTCGGGCATCTGGTACTGGAGGAGGATGAATTTCAGATAAATGCGCTTGATGCTGTAGCTGCTACCTCGTCACTTGCTACCTCTTACAAGAGCAAATACTTATCTTGGCGCATAGTGCAACGCGAACTGGTAGACAAAAGAACACTTCAATTAAAACTGAAACAAGAAGCTGACTACAAGCAGTATTTGCTAGAAGAATTGGTACTTGCTGACTTTAAAGGAGAAGAAATAGAAAATGCTGAGTTGCAACTTAAACAGATGAGCCATGCCGAGCGCATACTAGGGGTATTGCAAGGTGGGTATTCTTTACTTACAGAGGGAGAGCAGCCTTTGGTCAATGAGCTAAAACGAATGGTGCAGCAAATGCAATCAATAGGCGATGTGTATCCTGAGGTGAAGCCGCTGCAAGAAAGACTTTCATCGGTATGGCTGGAACTGAAAGATATAGCTGACGAACTAGATGTGCAGCAGGGTAGGGTGTCGCTTGACCCAGCCGCTATGGAAGAGTTGCTACAAAGGGCCGATCTGGGCAACAAATTGCTGAAAAAGCATGGCATTAAAACTACTTTGGAGCTGCGTGAATTGCAACAGAGATTAGTTGCTGAACTAAAAGAAACCAACGACCTCGACGATGCAATAATTGAATTGGGCTTGGAAGCCGATAAACAACATACGTTACTCCTAGCAAGTGCCAATGAACTATCATTACTTAGGCTGCAATCAATACCCGCTTTTGTAAGCAGAATTAATGATTTGCTGACACTGGTAGGTATGCCTAATGCCCGGTTCAACATAGAGATACTGCCTACTGAACCTACCAGCAGTGGCATAGATTCAGTGCAGTTTTTGCTGGACGCCAATAAAAGTGATAGGTTTCAGTTGCTACAAAAGGCTGCTTCGGGAGGCGAAATGAGCCGAATAATGCTATGTATCAAATCATTGATAGCAGAGGCTTTACATCTTCCTACCTTGATTTTCGATGAAGTGGACACAGGTATATCAGGCGAGGCAGCAAGGCAAGTAGGTATATTATTGCGTAGTCTCTCGGGTTATCATCAGGTTATATGTATTACACACCAACCGCAAGTAGCAGCAAAAGGCACCAGACACTTTTTTGTATATAAGCAAGCAGACGCAACAGGGAAATTCAATACTAAAATTAGAGTGCTACAACAAGAAGAGCGTGTACTAGCTATCGCCAGAATGATAGGTGGAGAAGAACCATCGGGAGCAGCGATAAACAGTGCAAGAGAATTAGTGGTAGGGTAGTCATTGACACCCTACTGCTAGCAGTGTATATTGATATTATTACTTTTTGGTGATTTTGGTAACCGGAAATGATAACCATTTGCTGCCATTGACTTTGTAGTAAAGCGTATTTTTAGCTTTTTCTGGTATTTCAGCAGGTATTGGGAATCTACCACCTGTTACAGGTACTAGCATTAGTGTATCGCCT
This sequence comes from Flavipsychrobacter sp., assembly GCA_044360235.1. Taxonomy (GTDB): domain Bacteria; phylum Bacteroidota; class Bacteroidia; order Chitinophagales; family Chitinophagaceae; genus Nemorincola. The sequence goes on from JBIKKS010000005.1 coordinate 4,266, forward strand.
TTGTGCAGTGTTGCCATATCAAATGGCTCTGATGTGTATTCAGTTTTGCCACTAACAATTTTTTTATGCGCTTTCTCTATGTTGCAAGACAGCCATCCCCCACTACCTCTCCAAAAGAAAGTTTCAGGGTAATTGGTGTTTTCCCATTTCACCACAAAAAAGTAACCTGCCATTGGTGGGTTACTCTGTTCCGATTCAGATATGGTTTTGGTATAAGCAGTTACCAGTTTAATGTTCTTTTTAGCTTTAGAGAACCCTAATACAGAACAAGAAACTAGCAAAGAAGAAATAAATATTAAAACAACTAAATGACCCACTTTTATTCTCATTCTACACAATGTGGAGGTTAATTAATAAGACAAAATGAAAGAGTGAAATCACCCCAAATATGATAAACTATAATTTACTCTAAGTTGCAGGTTATGACATGTAATGTGCCATCATTGTAAACTAGTTTTGTTTGGCGAGATTTACATGATTTGTTGGCAGTTTTCCTATCATATTCGCTTAGATCATATCGTGCATACGATAATTTTATTGAATTGCCCTTCCTATGTTTTGAATTACAAAGACATGTGTATGATTTTCTGCACGAAGTGAAGATGGAAGCAAGAAAAATTAATGCAATAATAGTTTGTATTTTTCTCATGATTTAAGCGTGTTCAACAAAAAATAGTAATCAAGATGTGGTTTGCAAAAGGGGTAAGCAAAAATAAAAAACTGGGATAAAAGTAATCACAATATTTGAAATAGAAAAATGAATTGTAGTTACATTTATAGACTATACTCCACTACTGTAGTAAAATATATACTCTCAGCAATTAAGTAGATAGTGTATTACGGTGTGTGTTGAGTTAGTTTATTACGCACGATATGTTTGTAGTCACTCCGCTGTAGCTTGTTACCCCTGTTTTCGAATTGCAATCAGCTACAGCATCCTTTTTAGATGTTTTATCGGTTGTATATTTTGTTGTTTTTGTCACCACATTACCTACCGTTGTGGTGCAGGTACAGGTATATTCTTTTTTGCATGAGCCAAATAATGTAACGGCTGCCGCGCCTATCAAAATTGTTTTCTTCATTTATTGTAGTTTGTGTTGACAAAATTAAGTTTTACAATTGATATTGTAAATTAGATAATGGTTAATGTGTAATTCTGCTATTCTATTTTACAAGCTATGGTTGTTGATACTCCTCCAGATCTTACGGTAGTAGACATTTCTTCACATATTTCTATTGCTTCCTTTTTTGATAAGGTACCTATGTTGTTAGTAGAAGCCGAAGGTCGAACCCCTTTTAGGTTAGAGCTTACGCTACAATTGCAATTGTAATCCTTTTTGCAAGAAGTAAAACCTACCAAAATCAACACTGTGTAAACTATGTATTTTTGCATATCGCAAATTTGGTGTTTTTAGTTGTATATCCCTGATTTTTGGTCATTTACTTTTCGATACATTTGTGAAGGGGTAATCTATAAATTGTAAATCTTTGTTAAAAATTATTATTTTAACGTTTGTTTTTAATAAAAAAATGTTAAAACATATTCATTTGCCACCAGAAAACTCCCAAGTGAGCGTTTGAAAACAAAAATATTTGTTAAAATGATAAAATTGGAACATTTTTTGCTTATTAAATACCCGCCACGTATCTTTGCATTCCTTTTTTCTTAGACAACATACGTGTACATTAACAGGATAACTAACATTTGAACATCGCAGATTGCCTGTAAAGATCGGTTTCGCCTATCTTTCAGGGTTTTTTTATTTGTAAAAGGAGCATTACTAAATTATGGCTATACCACAAAAAAAGACCGCTTCCGGGAGAGTAAATTTCGGCAAACTACATGATGCCGCTGCTACCCCCGATTTGCTGGCAATTCAGCTGCAGTCGTTTCAGGACTTTTTCCAGTTGGAAACTACCCCAGACAAGAGAAACAATGAAGGACTGTTTAGGGTGTTCAAAGAGAACTTCCCTATTACAGACACAAGAAACATCTTTGTTTTGGAGTTTCTTGATTACTTTATTGATCCGCCACGTTACACCATCGATGAGTGTATGGAGCGTGGTCTTACTTATTCAGTGCCACTGAAAGCTAAGCTGAAGCTAAGCTGTAATGACGAAGAGCACGTAGATTTCGAAACTATAGTACAGGACGTGTTTTTGGGTAATATTCCTTATATGACTCCTCGTGGTACTTTTGTTATCAATGGCGCAGAGCGTGTGGTAGTATCACAGTTGCACAGGTCTCCAGGTGTGTTCTTCGGACAGAGTGTGCACCCAAATGGTACTAAAATATACAGTGCCCGTGTTATCCCATTCAAGGGTGCATGGATGGAGTTTGCTACAGACATCAACAATGTGATGTATGCATACATCGATCGTAAGAAAAAATTCCCTGTTACTACACTGTTGCGCGCTATAGGATATGAAACAGACAAGGACATTCTGGATCTGTTTGATATGGCTGAAGAAGTGAAAGTGGACAAAAAAACGTTGGTTAACCATATCGGTCGTCGCCTTGCTGCTCGTGTATTGCGCAGCTGGACGGAAGACTTCGTAGATGAAGACACCGGCGAAGTGGTAACCATTGAGCGTAACGAAGTAGTATTGGATCGTGACAGTGTACTGGACGAGCGCAATGCAGAACTGGTGCAGGAAATGGGTATCAAAACCGTGTTCCTTCAGAAAGAAGAAGTGAGTGGTGACTATTCTATAATATACAACACACTTAATAAAGATACTTCTAACTCTGAGCTGGAAGCAGTACAGCACATCTATCGCCAGTTGCGTGGATCTGATGCACCAGATGATGAAACAGCACGTGGCATCATCGAAAAACTCTTCTTCAGCGACAAGCGTTATGATCTAGGTGAAGTGGGTCGTTATAAGATCAATCGCAAGTTGGGTCTCGATATCAACCTTACTACCAAAGTACTGAGCAAAGAAGACATCATATCTATCATCAAATATCTGGTACGTCTCACCAATGGTAAGGCCGAGATAGATGATATTGATCACTTGAGCAATCGTCGTGTACGTACAGTAGGTGAGCAGTTGTTTGCTCAGTTTGGTGTGGGTCTGGCTCGTATGGCACGTACTATTCGTGAGCGTATGAATGTGCGTGACAATGAGGTTTTTACGCCTATTGATCTTATCAATGCCCGTACATTGTCGTCTGTTATCAATTCATTCTTTGGTACATCTCAGCTATCTCAGTTCCTCGATCAAACCAACCCACTATCAGAAATTACGCACAAACGTCGTATTTCTGCGCTAGGCCCGGGTGGTCTTAGTCGTGAGCGTGCGGGCTTTGAGGTACGTGACGTACACTATAGCCACTACGGTCGTCTGTGTACTATCGAAACACCAGAGGGACCAAACATTGGTCTGATATCTACGCTTTGCGTGCATGCTCAGATCAATGACATGGGCTTTATAGAAACTCCATATCGTAAGGTAAAAGAAGGTAAAGTAGACCTTAAGAACTTCAGATTCCTGAGTGCGGAAGAAGAAGATCTTGCTAAGATTGCGCAGGCCAACGTGCCTATGGATGAAAAAGGCAACTTTCTTGAAGATAAAATTAAATCTCGTCAAACTGGTGACTTCCCTATCCTTGACCCTAACGAAGTTGAGTACATGGACGTGGCACCTAACCAGATAGTAGGTTTGAGTGCTTCTCTTATCCCGTTCCTAGAGCATGATGATGCCAACCGCGCACTGATGGGATCAAACATGCAACGTCAGGCTGTGCCGCTTATCATTCCACAGGTGCCTATCGTAGGTACTGGTCTGGAAGCAAAAGCAGCTCGCGATGCACGTATTCAGATACATGCAGAAGGTAATGGTGTAGTAGAGTATGTAGATGCAGATCACATACATGTACGTTATGACCGTGGTGACAAAGAACGTCTGGTATCATTCGAAGACGATCTTAAAGTATACACGCTTACTAAATACAAAAAAACCAACCAAAGTACCAGTATGACCCTTCGCCCATGTGTGCGCAGAGGACAGAAAGTAAAAGTAGGTGACTTCCTTACAGAAGGGTATGCTACGCAGGATGGTGAGCTGGCACTGGGTCGTAACCTGAAAGTGGCGTTCATGCCATGGAAAGGCTACAACTTTGAGGATGCGATAGTTATAAACGAAAAAGTAGTACGTGAAGACTGGTTTACATCTGTTCATATAGATGAGTACGAACTAGAAGTACGTGATACTAAACTGGGTGAAGAAGAGCTCACACCAGATATACCCAACGTATCTGAAGAGGCTACAAAAGACCTTGATGAGCATGGTATTATACGCATAGGTGCACACGTAGGTGAGGGCGATATACTGATAGGTAAAATAACTCCTAAAGGTGAAACAGACCCAACACCAGAAGAGAAACTACTGCGTGCTATATTTGGTGACAAAGCAGGTGATGCAAAAGATGCTTCGCTGAAAACACCAAGTGGAACAGAAGGTGTGGTAATATCTAAACAACTGTTTCAGCGTGCAAAAAAAGATAAAAACTCTAAAGTGCGTGAAAAAGCACAAATAGAGAAAATAGACAAAGTACACGAAAAGAACTTGGAGGATTTGAAAAACTTCCTGTTCGAGAAATTGATGATATTGCTAAGAGACAAGTCATCTGCTGGTATCACCAATAACTTTGGTGAAACTGTACTGACTAAAGGTGGTAAATTCAATACCAAAACATTGGGTTCTGTAGATTATCAAAATGTAAATCCGTTGGGATGGACAGGCGATAAAGAAACAGATGACCTAATAAACCAACTGTTGCACAACTACAACATCAAGTTCAACGAAGAATTGGGTCGTTATAAGCGTGAAAAATTCAATCTTAGCATAGGTGATGAATTACCAGCTGGCGTATTGAAATTAGCTAAAGTATATCTGGCTAGCAAGCGTAAGTTGAAAGTGGGTGATAAAATGGCGGGTCGTCACGGTAACAAAGGTATTGTGGCTAAGATAGTACGTGAAGAAGATATGCCATTCCTCGAAGATGGTACTCCGGTAGACGTAGTATTGAACCCATTAGGTGTACCTTCTCGTATGAACCTTGGTCAGATATATGAAACGATCCTAGGTTGGGCTGGTGAAAAACTGGGAGTAAGGTTTGCAACGCCGATATTTGATGGTGCATCTGTAGAGCAGATAGACGGTCTTATCAATGATGCAGGCTTGCCTGAATTTGGTCATACTTATTTGTATGATGGTGAAACTGGAGAGCGTTTCCACCAGAAGGCTACTGTTGGTATCATTTATATCATCAAGCTTCACCACATGGTAGATGATAAGATGCACGCTCGTTCTATTGGTCCGTACAGTCTTATCACACAGCAGCCATTGGGCGGTAAAGCACAATTTGGTGGTCAGCGTTTTGGTGAGATGGAGGTATGGGCATTGGAAGCATACGGTGCATCTAACATACTTCAAGAGTTGCTGACACTTAAATCTGATGATATTGTGGGTCGCGCAAAAACATACGAAGCGATTGTAAAAGGAGATAACATTCCTAAGCCGGGTATTCCTGAGTCATTCAACGTATTGGTGAATGAGTTGAGAGGTTTAGGTCTGGAGTTGAAATTTGAGTAGTCGAATACTGCAATTTGTAGGTGGTTTTGATAAAAGCAATTTAATAACGTAGGGACACACAGCATGTGTCCCTACCAAACGATAAACAAGAAAATGGCAATAAAAAAAGATAATCGCCCAAGGGCGGGATTTGGTAAAATCACAATCAGCCTAGCATCGCCAGATGCGATCTTAGATCGTTCGTATGGTGAAGTGCTGAAGCCTGAAACAATCAATTATCGTACTTACAAGCCAGAGCGTGATGGTCTGTTTTGTGAGAAGATCTTTGGTCCGGTTAAGGATTACGAATGTTATTGCGGAAAGTATAAGCGTATACGCTACAAGGGCATTGTTTGTGACCGTTGTGGTGTAGAAGTTACCGAAAAGAAAGTACGTCGTGAGCGTCTGGGTCACATCAAGTTGGTGGTGCCTATCGTACATATTTGGTACTTCAAAAGCTTACCTAACAAAATAGGCTATCTACTGGGCGTAAGCTCTAAGAAGATGGAAAGCATTGTATACTACGAGCGTTACGTAGTAATACAAGCTGGTGAAGCTGAAGAAATGGTTCGTACAAAATTGAACCTTAAAGAAAGCGAAAACACCCATCAGCAGTTGCTTACTGAAGATGAGTACCTCGAAATACTGGATGGTCTTTCTAAAGAAAATCAGTATCTGCCAGACGAAGACCCAAATAAGTTCATAGCTAAGATGGGAGCAGAATCTGTACAGATGCTGTTATCCAGAATAGACCTAGACAAACTGTCTTACGATCTACGTAATGCGGCAGCCAACGAAACATCTCAACAGCGTAAGCAGGAAGCCCTGAAGCGCCTGAGTGTGGTGGAAGCTTTCCGCGATGCTAATACCCGTATCGAAAACCGTCTGGAGTGGATGGTGATGCAGTATATTCCGGTTATACCGCCAGAATTGCGTCCGCTTGTGCCGCTTGATGGTGGCCGTTTTGCATCATCAGATCTTAATGATTTGTATCGCAGGGTTATCATCCGTAATAACCGTCTGAAGCGTTTGATAGAAATCAAAGCTCCAGAGGTGATATTGCGCAATGAGAAGCGTATGCTTCAAGAAGCAGTAGATTCATTGTTTGACAATAGCCGTAAATCTAATGCTGTAAAAGCAGAGGGTGGACGTGCTCTGAAATCTCTGTCTGATGTACTGAAGGGTAAACAAGGTCGTTTCCGTCAGAACCTTTTGGGTAAACGTGTCGATTATTCTGGTCGTTCGGTTATCGTGGTAGGTCCTGAAATGAAACTGCATGAGTGTGGTCTTCCAAAAGACATGGCGGCAGAATTGTTCAAGCCATTTATCATACGCAAACTCATTGAAAGAGGTATAGTAAAAACAGTAAAGAGTGCCAAAAAACTAGTAGAGCGCAAAGAAGCCGTAGTTTGGGACATATTGGAGAATGTACTGAAAGGGCATCCAATATTACTAAATCGTGCCCCTACGCTTCACAGATTGTCAATTCAGGCATTCCAGCCAAAACTTATTGAAGGAAAGGCTATACAGCTTCACCCATTGGTTTGTTCGGCGTTCAATGCGGATTTCGATGGTGACCAGATGGCGGTTCACGTACCATTGAGCAATGCTGCTGTAGTAGAAGCTCAGTTGTTGATGCTTGCCTCACACAACATCCTTAACCCACAGAATGGTACTCCTATTACCCTGCCTTCTCAGGACATGGTACTTGGTCTGTATTACATTTCTAAGGGTAAAAAATCTACCGAAACTGAAAAGGTAAAAGGAGAAAATAAAGTATACTACAGTGCAGAAGAAGTAGTTATTGCAAACAATGAAGGCAAAGCTGATCTGCATGCGTGGATAAAAGTACGTGCAGGTGTAAGAGAAGCTGATGGCACTATTGTTACCAAGCTGATAGATACAACAGTGGGTCGTGTATTGTTCAACCAGTTTGTTCCAAAAGAAAATGGTTTCGTTAATGCACTTCTTACAAAGAAGTCGCTAAGGGAGATCATCGGTAATATCTTGAAGAACACTACCATACCTAAAACAGTTGCTTTCCTTGATGATATCAAAACACTCGGATTCCGTACGGCATTCAGAGGTGGTTTGTCGTTCAACATCAAAGATCTTACTGTACCTGATGTTAAAGAGCAATTGGTAGCTAATGCACAGGTAGAAGTTGATGAAATATGGGACAACTACAATATGGGTCTAATCACCAATAACGAGCGTTACAACCAGGTGATTGATGTTTGGTCTCGTGTGGATACACGTGTAACTGAAACACTGATACGTGAGATGGCAGCAGACAAACAGGGCTTCAACTCTGTGTATATGATGCTTGATTCTGGTGCGCGTGGATCTAAACAGCAGGTAAAACAGCTGGCTGGTCTTAGAGGACTGATGGCTAAACCTCGTCGTAGTGGTTCATCAGGTTCTGAGATCATTGAAAACCCGATCCTTTCAAACTTTAAAGTAGGTTTGAGTGTATTGGAGTACTTTATCTCTACCCATGGTGCCCGTAAGGGTCTTGCGGATACCGCCCTCAAAACAGCGGATGCGGGTTACCTTACTCGTCGTCTGGTGGATGTGGCTCAGGATGTAGTTATCAATGGTGTAGATTGTGGTACCTTACGTGGTATTGGCACATCTGCACTCAAAGACAACGAAGAAATAGTAGAACCATTGTATGATCGTATTTTAGGTCGTACATCGCTCCACGATATATACGATCCATTGTCCGATGAGCTGATCGCTCATGCAGGTGATGAGATCACTGAAGATATTGCTCAGCGCATAGAAGAAAGCCCGATAGATACAGTAGAAATTCGCTCGGTGCTTACCTGCGAACTGCGTAGAGGAGTATGTACTAAGTGTTATGGCAAAAACCTGGCTACAGGTTACATGGCTCAGAAAGGTGACTCAGTGGGTATCATAGCCGCTCAGTCTATTGGTGAGCCAGGTACACAGCTTACACTTCGTACCTTCCACGTGGGTGGTGTTGCGGGTTCTTCTGCTATCGAATCTCAATTGGTAGCCCGTTTCGATGGTACTATCCAGTTCGATGGTTTGCGTACTACTAAGTTTAAAGATGTAGAAGGTGAAGATCAGATAGTAGTTATAGGTCGTACTGGTGAGGTGAGAATAGTTGACGTTGCAAATGATCGTTTGTTGATCACCAACAACATTCCTTATGGTTCTATACTGAAAATAGCCAATGGCAAAAAAGTAGCTAAAGGTGATGTGATTTGCACATGGGATCCGTTTAACGCTGTGATCATCTCTGAGATCAGTGGTAAGGTTCGTTTCGATGCAGTTATAGAAGGTGTAACTTATCGCGAAGAGGCTGACGAACAAACAGGTCACCGCGAGAAAGTGGTTATTGAAACAAAAGATAAAACCAAAATACCTTCTATCTACATTGATGGTAAGGAGCAGAAAATGTACAACTTGCCGGTAGGCTCTCATATTATAGTAGAGCCAGACCAAGAAGTGCACAACGGTCAGGTACTTGTGAAGATACCACGTGTGATGGGTCGTAGCAGGGATATCACCGGTGGTCTGCCAAGGGTAACTGAGCTGTTTGAAGCTCGTAACCCAAGCAATCCTGCTGTAGTAGCTGAGATAGATGGTGTGGTGGGATTTGGTAACGTGAAGCGTGGTAATAGAGAAATAGTAGTGGAATCTCGTGAAGGTATGGTGAAAAAATACCTTGTACCACTTACACGCCACATCATGGTGCAAGATGGCGACTTCGTTAAAGCCGGTACATCACTGTCTGACGGTGCCACTACTCCTAGCGATATATTGAATATCAAAGGTCCATTCGCAGTACAGGAATATCTTGTAAATGAAATTCAGGAAGTATATCGTCTTCAGGGTGTGAAGATCAACGATAAGCACATAGAGGTGATAGTTCGCCAGATGATGCGTAAGGTGAACATCGTAGACCCAGGAGATACTAAATTCTTGGAAGAAGACATCGTTGATAAATTCGAGTTTATGGACGAAAACGACTGGATATTTGACAAAAAGGTAGTGATGGAAGCAGGTGATTCTGACAAGTTACATCCTGGTCAAATTGTTACTATTCGCGAACTACGTGAAGAAAATAGTGCACTTCGTCGTGCCGACAGGAAGTTGGTTGAGTATCGCGATGCAAACTCCGCCACTTCTTCGCCCATGTTGCTTGGTATCACCAAGGCGTCTTTGGGTACTCAGAGCTGGATATCAGCTGCTTCGTTCCAGGAGACAACTAAAGTACTGTCTCAGGCTGCAATAAACGGTAAAGCCGATTCTCTGGTAGGTCTTAAAGAGAACGTTATTACTGGTAATTTGATACCTGCTGGTACTGGTATGCGCGAATTTGATGACCTGGTTGTAGGCTCAAGAGAAGAATTTGAACTACTGATGGCTAACAAAGATGTGCTGCAGTTTGATGATGAAGAATAATATTACTTACCACAGCTTATAATGCTCGATAAGTAAACAATATCATTAGCATAAAAGCCGCCTTTTTAAGGCGGCTTTTATGCTGTATATTAGTACCCACATTATATTTACAATGAAACTACAATTATTATTTATACTGTTGTTGTTGCACTCAGTTGCATTTGCTCAGCGTGTGTGTACAGTGTATCAGTATGCTACTGGTGAGGAAAACAAAAAGAAAAAAGTACAAACCAGTTATTACAATGAATTGGGTAAACTAACCAAGGAAGTAGTAAGAGGATACTATGTTTTTTTGGATAATACCAATACTATGTATTGCCAACGCGAAGATGGTATCTATGATTATTATTACTTTGACGATACGCAACTCATCAAAACAGTAGTTACAAATACCGATGACCTTACAGGAATGCCTATCGATTCTTCTAAGACTTTTTACTACTATGATAGTATAACCAATCGACTGGAGCGGGAAACGTCTGTAAAGCACCTCAAAAAAAGGGAGCCCGGAAAAAAGCCTGGTAGTTTCAGGAACACTATCAATTACACTTACGATAATGGTAGCAGGATAGCCGAAAAGGCGGGTGCTTATGGTGCCAATACACGTGAGTATCTTATTTATGACCAAGTTGGTAGACTATTGGGCGATAGCATACGCAGTTGCACTATGAATGACGACTTTTGTATCATCACCAAGTATGAATATTATGGAAATGAATACAGAGAGTATTCTTGGATGTGCGATAGGAAACATCCGTTGATAAATGTGTACAAAAAAGACGAACAGGGTAGGGTAGTAGAGTTGGCATTATGGATGCACAAAGAAGATTTTGATGGTGGTGGCTGCAAAAGCAACATGCCTACCAATTGGGGAGCGTTCCTTAATAATGACCTCAGTAAGTACAAACAGTTTGAGAAAATACTAACAAAATATAATGCTGAAGGCAAAATTGCCGAAACACTATATTTTTATGATGGTAAGCACACTACAACACACGAGTATGTCTATGAGTAATAGACTTTTCACTACTATTTCATAAAGCAGTAGCTATAATGGCAGAAACACAGAAAAACAATCCATTGCATGGTGTTACCTTAGAGCAAATTCTAAACCACCTTGTTGCTCAGTACGGATGGGAAGAATTGAATGACCGTATCCGCATCAATTGTTTTTTCGATAATCCCAGCATCAGTTCCAGCCTCAAATTTTTGAGAAAAACAGAATGGGCTCGCAAAAAAGTTGAAGTGTTGTACCTTGAAAGTATCGGCAAATAACTGAAATAAGTTCTTTGAATTAAAATATTTATTTCACTTTGTTTTTCTTCTTGTAAGTCAGAAAAGTCATAATCTGTCCAAGCTCTTCTTCACTTACCGATTCATCTGTTAAAGCAGCTTCGTGTTTTTGGTTGGTCACCCTGAGTGTGTAGCCCACTAGTTGGTTTTCAGTAAAGTCAGGCACTATTGTTCTTCCTTTTACAGTAGTGGTGTGGCATTTTGCACAGTTTATTTCGTACAATACTTTTCCTTTCTCCCATTGTTTTACATATCCTTCACGCACATCTGCTGCCATAGCTGCCGGGAAATCGTGCGTTATTTTGGACTTGCTGGTCACGCAAGCCACTACGAATAGTGTACAAATCAGTACAGTGCTTATTGTATATTTATTCATGTTTTGAATTAGTATTCTCCTACAGGTTTACGGATATTCAGTGCTTTTATTTTCGATTGTGGCAGGGTAGCTGGTGGCGCTTCAAATGCTATACGTTCATTTAGCGTTTGTATAAATGCAATCAGATTCGCTTTTTCTGAGGTTGTAAGGTGTAGCGAATCTGCCGATAAGGTTTGGTTGGGTACAAATAGCCCCCTTCCTGCACCACCTCCACCATCATAGAAGTCTATTACTTGCTCTATACTTTTAAATATTCCATTGTGCATGTAGGGTGCAGTATGGGTCGCATTCCTGATACTACCTGTTCTGAAGGCATTATGAGTTTCGGTGGCAGCATTGATACCATACCTACCTTTGTCGGGGCTTAATGCCTTATATCCTGTGTCATTAGGCACCCCCAATACTTCAAATTCTGAGCCTACATAAGGTGGTTTTACTCCGTTGAATTGTGGAACGAAATGACAAGTAGCACACTGAGCCTTGCTCATGTAGACATTAAACCCTGCTACTTCTTGTGAGGTCAATGTTGTTTTATTGTTCATAGCATCGTCAAGCGGTGCAGTAAATTGGCTGAATTTGTTGTAGTAAAACGATATTGCAGATACTATGTGTTCAAATGTTATTTCTGGCTCCTGC
>JBIKKS010000462.1:0-4729 GCA_044360235.1 Flavipsychrobacter sp.
GTGATAACTATTACCCCATTACCTGAAGCGGGTAGTATTACAGGTACATTGTCTTTAGGTTTCGGATCTACAACATCATTGTCTATTTCAGGTGGAGATGCAGGAGGAGTTTGGACTAGTTCTAATGCAAGTATAGCTACAGTAAATGCATTTGGTACAGTAACCGGTATCACCGGAGGTACTGCAAACATAACCTACACTGTTACGAGTGTTTGTGGAGTCGATTCTGCTATTGCAACTGTGACTGTAACTGGGCCTGTAGCAGTCATTATGTCCTGTCAATCAGGATTGTCATATACTGAGAACTTTTCTGCTATTGCAAGTTGGGGGGATGGATTTACATCAGGAACAGGAGCTAACCGTTGGTGGCCAGTGGGTGCTACTTTTAGTGGAATTCCGAATCCTCTTGGAACAACACTATCAACAGCATTTTTTACAGCATCAGCTTCTACAGCCGGTATACAAAGAGGATCAGGCAACCTTGTTTTCTTCCCAACAACTAGTACTTCAACTTCAATTAATACTGCAGCATTAGCTGCTGATTTCTACATGAACTTTACTGATGTGAATGCGGGCACGCTCACATTTGATGCAGCTCAGCTTGCTTACCTTACTGGTTCTCGTTTTACTACTTTACGTTTGTATTACAGCACAGATGGGACTACGTTTACAGAGTTAACCGGAACTAATTTACCGTATATTGCTGCTAACAATACGACCGCTCCAGCAACAATAACAGTAGCACTTCCTGCTGCATTTAATAACAGCCCATCTGCAAGGTTGAGGTTTTATTGTCACAATGGTCCATCAGGAGGCTCTTCAAGCTACAGACCAAAAATTACTGTTGATAATGTAACTGTAACTGCTACAAATCCAATTGCGCCCATAACTGGTTTGTTGAATATGTGTGAGGGCTTTACATCAGCGTTGTCGAGTACTACACCAAGTGGAACATGGAGCAGTAGCACAACAGGTGTAGCTACGATAGGTAGTGCATCTGGAGTTGTTAGTGGAATTTCTGCCGGTACGTCAGTTATTACATACACTATTCCGAATGCTACAGGTTGTTCAAATTTTGTTACAACTATATTAACAGTAAATCCATTTACAGTACCTACAGCTTATTCAGTTACTGGAGGTGGTAGTTACTGTTCTGGCAGCACTGGTTCTACAATAGGATTGAGTAACTCAGAGATAGGAGTTAACTATCAGTTGTATGATGGAAGTTCTCCAGTAGGTAGTGTTGTGTCGGGTACTGGTTCGGCCATTAGTTTTGGTAGTTTTACTACAGCTACTACCTATACCGCCGTAGCCACAAATGTTTTAGGATGTGCTACTACCATGAATATGACTGGCAGTGCAGTAGTAACTATAGATCCATTGCCTATAGCATATTCCGTAACAGGAACTGGTAGCTATTGCGCTGGAGGTACAGGATTAGAATTGGGGTTAAATAATTCACAAGTAGGTATCAATTACCAATTGTACAATGGTGGTACTACTGTAGGTAGCCCTGTAGCTGGTACCGGTAGTGCTATTAGTTTTGGTACTTTCACTACTGCTGCTACTTATACAGTATTGGCTACTAACACATCAACTACATGTACCGCTCCAATGAGTGGAAATGCAGTCATTACTATTACTCCATTACCTGAAGCAGGTAGTATTACAGGTTCATTAACCGTAGGTTTCGGATTTACAACATTCTTGTCTACTTCGGGTGGAGATGCAGGAGGTGTATGGACTAGTTCTAATACAAGTATTGCTACAGTAGATGCATCTGGTACAGTAACCGGTATAACCGGAGGTACAGCCAATATAACCTATAGAGTTACAAGCGTTTGTGGAGTGGATTCTGCTATTGCAACTGTAACTGTAACGGGTCCTGTTGCGGTAATCATGTCATGCCAGTCAGGATTGTCATATACTGAGAACTTTTCTGATATTGCAAGCTGGGGTAATGGATTTTCTTCAGGAACAGGAGCTAACCGTTGGTGGCCAGTGGCTGCTACTTTTAGTGGCGGAATTCCGAATCCTCTTGGAACAACACTATCAACAGCGTCGTTTACAGCATCAGCTTCTACTGCAGGTATACAAAGAGGATCAGGCAACCTTGTTTTCTTCCCTACAACCAGTACTTCAACTTCAATTAATAATGCATCATTGGCTGCTGATTTCTACATGAACTTTACTGGTGTAAATGCGGGCACGCTTACATTTGATGCAGCTCAGCTTGCTTACCTTTCTGGTTCTCGTTTTACTACTTTACGTTTGTATTACAGCACAGATGGGACTACGTTTACAGAGTTAACTGCAACTAATTTACCGTATATTGCTGCTAACAATACGACCGCTCCAGCAACAATAACAGTAGCACTTCCTGCTGCATTTAATAACAGCCCATCTGCAAGGTTGAGGTTTTATTGTCACAATGGTCCAACAGGAGGCTCTTCAAGCTACAGACCAAAAATTACTGTTGATAATGTAATTGTAACAGCTACAAATGCTGTTGCGCCTATAACTGGTTTGTTGAATATGTGTGAAGGATTTACTTCTACGTTATCAAGTACTACACCAGGAGGTACATGGAGCAGCAGTGCTACAGGCGTAGCTACTGTAGGTAGTACATCTGGAGTTGTTACAGGTGTTTCGGCAGGTACATCAGTAATAACCTACACTGTTCCTAACAGTACTGGTTGTTCAAATTTTGTTACAGCTGTATTAACCGTAAATCCATTTTCAGCGTCTACAGTTTATTCTGTTACCGGAGGTGGTAGTTACTGTTTTGCGGGTACCGGTTCAGCCATAGGATTAAGTAACTCAGAGATAGGAGTTAACTATCAATTATATAACGGAAGTTCACCAGTGGGCAGTGTTGTGTCGGGTACTGGTTCAGCTGTTAGCTTTGGTAGTTTTACAACTGCAACTACATATACAGCAGTAGCTACAAATGCCTTTGGATGTTCTATCAACATGACAGGTAGTGCGGCAGTGTCAATCATTCCACCTCCTACAACATATTCTGTAACCGGAACCGGTAGCTATTGCTTCGGAGGTACAGGAGTAGTTGTAGGTTTGGATAACTCACATACAGGTGTCAACTACCAATTGTACAATGGTGGAACGCCAGTAGGTGCTGTTGTATCGGGCACAGGTGGTGCTATTAGTTTTGGTAGTTTTACAGCTGCTGCAACATATACAGTACTGGCTACAAACACATCAACTACATGTACCGCACCCATGAGTGGCAATGCGGTAATTACCATTACACCTTTACCTGAAGCAGGAAGTATAACAGGTACGTTAACCGTTGGTTTCGGGTCTACAACATCTTTGTCAATATCTGGTGGAGATGCTGGAGGAGTTTGGACTAGCTCTAATACAAGTATAGCTACAGTAGATGCATCTGGAACTGTAACTGGTATTACCGGAGGTACAGCCAATATAACCTATAGAGTTACGAGTGTTTGTGGAGTCGATTCTGCTGTTGCAACCGTAACTGTAACGGGTCCTGTAGCAGTAATTATGGCATGTCAGTCAGGATTGTCATATACTGAGAATTTTTCTGATATTGCAAGTTGGGGTAATGGATTTACATCAGGAGTAGGTGCAAACCGTTGGTGGCCAGTGAGTGCTACTTTTAGTGCAATTCCGAATCCTCTTGGAACAACACTATCAACAGCATCGTTTTCTTCATCAACAGTTGCAGGTATTCAAAGAGGATCAGGCAACCTTGTTTTCTTCCCTACAACGAGTACGTCAAGTACAAGTAATAATGCAGCATTAGCAGCCGATTTCTACATGAACTTTACAGGTGTAAATGCAGGTACTGTTTCTTTTGATGCGGCTCAGCTTGCCTACTCATCGGGTAATCGTGTGAGTACTTTGCGTTTGTATTACAGCACAGATGGTAATACATTTACAGAGTTAACTGGAACTAATTTACCCTTTGTAGCTACAAACTTTGTTCCTTCCTCAGCAACAATAACAGTAGCCCTTCCCGCTGCATTTAACAATAACCCGTCTGCAAGACTAAGGTTTTATTGTTTTAATGGTCTATCAGCAGGCACTTCAAGTTTCAGACCAAAAATCACAGTAGATAATCTGAATGTAACGGCATCAGTTTCTGTAGCACCTATATCAGGTACACTAAGTGTTTGTGAGGGTTCTAATACGCCACTGTCAAGTGCTACCCCAGGCGGAACATGGAGTAGCGGCAGCGCAGGCGTAGCAACAATAGGTAGTACTTCCGGAGTAGTTTCGGGAGTTTCAGCAGGTACATCAGTAGTTACCTACACTGTTCCTAATAGCACAGGTTGCTCTACCATAGTTACTGCTATTGTCTCTGTAAACCCATTACCCGTTCCTACCATCAGTGGAGATACTACTATTATTTCAGGTGGAGTTGCTACACTTACATTTGCGGGTCTTAATGGCGATGTAGTTTTTTATTGGAATGGTGCCAGTGCATTATCTACAACCATAGGCGTGTCAGGGACTAGTACTGCTACTTTCTCACCAAGTGCTACCACTACATATTCTATTACAACTGCTACATCATCATTTGGGTGTACTCAATCCATTACAGGTCAGTCAGCCACAGTTACCTTTAGTCCAATTCCTTCTGCCAGTATTTTTGGAACTACGTCCATTTGTCCTGGTTTCAGTACCAATCTTGTATTTATAGGTACTGCCGGGTCTACAGTTTATTACAGTACCGATGGTGCTA
>JBIKKS010000211.1:0-4724 GCA_044360235.1 Flavipsychrobacter sp.
ACGGTCTTGTAATGCGTAAGCAGGATTTTTAGGAGTAACCGGGAATCGGTCTATGCCCACATAAGTGCTACTCACATCATCCAGATAGTCGGTGAAGGTGAGGCGGCTGGCTATTTCCAGCGTTAGGTTTACGCCACCTTTCAGCCACATTTTTGCGCCAGCTCCTATAGGCACACATGCACTTACATTGCTGTATTTGCGGTCATCAAAGCCCAGATTTTGACCCTCTGTGCCTAGTGGTCGCAGATTGTATTTAGAACCTTGATAGACAGTATATGGATCGAACATAAACGCACCTAAACCACCCGTGAGGTATGGCGTAAAGCGATGATATGGGTCGCCTGTTACAAACTTAAAAAAATTGAATTCCGCCTGAAACGACATCTCTAGCACATTGCTCGTAAAGTCCAGATTTCGCTGCTGCTGAAAGAGGTCATCATTTAGTTTGTCGGCATAGCTGAGTTGGGTGTAGTATGCGCCTAGCTTTAGAGATATATAATTATTGAGGTGCTTTCGAGCATATAACCCACCTGCCAAACCTATGGTTTTGAAACCATACCGGTCGTTGAGATCACCAAAGTACTGCGACCCACCTACCGAAACACCAATTTCGGTAGAGGTAAAATAGGTCTGAGCCCTTACCTGCATACCTGCAAGTAATGTACATAACAACACTAAAAGTTTGCAAATGCGACTCATTGAGCAACTAATGGTTAATGACAGCCCTGAAACTTATGTCAGAGACAATTTGGTATAACGTCAAAAATAAAGTTTTATTGCTACTAGCAGCTGTAATAAAACCACAATATTACCTAAGCCTATCAGTAGAGCGTACCAACTTTTCATCGCGCCTGATACCCGCGATAGCCAATATCAAAAACAATATTGACAGTACTGGCAATACAGCACCTACCCAATAACTGCCCTCAGTAACTGGTGGCGTTTGTTTACTCAAATTAGTAACTCTATTGAGCATCATAGCCAAAAAAGATATGGTTGATACAATACTCACCACCGACATGGTTATCTGACGCTTGCGGTTTGAGTACATAAATATGGCAACGAATGGCAGTATGGTCATCACTAGCGCTATAAGTAGTGAGGGGTAATGATCCGCCACTCTCAGCACTTTATGTTCAGTAATTTCGCCTATGTTTATCTGGCCTCTGTATAGGTCGAATAGCAGCACTCCCGCACTGAGCAGCGCAGCTAGCAGCAACCATATACTTTGTTTCCGTTGTATCATTGTAAGTGCTTTGTTTAATTGACTTAATCTTCTACTCCTCTAGTGATGATTAACTGATGTTATCGCTACCAAAATAGGATTGCAATGCCTCTGGAATGTTTATTCCCTCGGGTGTCTGGTTGTTTTCTAGCAGGCAAGCTATAATGCGGGGTAGTGCTAGTGAGCTACCATTGAGGGTATGCAGCAACTGTGGTTTGCCTCCAGCATCCTTATAGCGTATCTTCATACGATTTGCCTGAAAGTTCTCAAAGTTTGATACAGAACTTACCTCCAACCAGCGCTCCTGAGCTGCACTATACACCTCAAAATCGTAAGTAAGGGCAGAAGTGAAACTCATATCACCACCACATAGGCGCAGAATACGGTAGGGCAGCTCCAGCATCTGTAACAATTGCTCTACGTGTGCCACCATCTCTTCCAGCACCTCATAACTTTTGGCGGGGTCTACTAGCTGCACTATTTCTACTTTGTCAAACTGATGCACCCTGTTTAGCCCTCTTACATCCTTGCCATAAGAGCCAGCCTCCCTGCGAAAACAAGGTGAGTATGCGGTCATTTTTATCGGCAAATCGCTTTCTGCCACTACCTCATCACGGTAAATGTTGGTAACCGGCACCTCTGCGGTGGGTATCAGGTAGTAATTATCAGCTGTAGCATGGTACATCTGCCCTTCTTTATCGGGTAGCTGACCCGTACCATAGGCACTATCTTCATTCACCATAAATGGTGGACAGTATTCTTTGTAGCCAGCCTTTATGTTGTAATCCAGAAAGAACTGTATCAATGCACGTTGCAGGCGAGCACCCTTGCCCATAAATACGGGGAAGCCGCTACCTGTTATTTTGTTACCCAATGCCAGGCTCATCAATTGGTATCGCTCCAGCAGGTCCCAGTGTGGTACATTTTTGTCATGCAACGTAGGTATGCTGCCCCCAGTACGCACTACTTCGTTTTCCTCCGGTGTTTTGCCAGCTGGCACACTATCGTGTGGCAGATTAGGCAGGCGCACTAAGGTATCGTGCAGCAGTTGCTCCAGCTCGTTGGTTTTGTTTATGAGGTCTGTTATGTTTTCTTTTTGTGCAGTTACCTGCGCCTTCATTGCCTCAGCCTGTTCTTTTTCACCCTTCGCCATCAGCATACCTATCTGTTTAGATATGGCGTTCACTGATGCCGCCAGATTATCGTGCTCTGCCTGATACTGGCGTCTACGCTCGTCAGTTTCTATAATCTGGTCTACCAGTTCGGTTTCTTTAAAGTTCTTTTTAGCCAGTCCTTGCAGTACCAATTCCTTGTTCTGCCTGAATAATTGTATGGGCAACATAATTAATAAATATAATTGGTGACAAAGATAATCTTAATAGGCCAACTATATACAGATATGTGCACAAAACCAATGATGATATGTGTCAGTAATCTTAATAGGGGAGAAGGTAGTGGTTAGTTTGCCTGTTTGTTGTCGGTTGTTGCATGCGTTTGGGGATGTCTGTAGTTAATTATCATTACTTGACTTCGCAAGGAGGGTATTACTTCAATGACATTACAAACTCTTAATCGCCTAATACCTTTTTTCTCCCGTAATCACCTTCCCCAAAAAAATATTTTTACATAAGTGTACAATACATCGAAGTCTTATGTATCTTTGTCTTAGGCAAACGAAATAAGATTATGATATTTTCTTCAGAATTGATAAAGGGTACACTAAAAACCATACTACTAAAGCTACTGGCTGATAACCAGAAAATGTATGGATATGAAATAACCCAACGAGTTAAAGAACTTACCGCCGGACGCATACAGCTTACTGAGGGTGCTCTATACCCCACCCTGCACGCACTGGAAGAGGAAGGACTGGTGACCACTGAAGTGGAATACATGGGCAAGAGAGTGCGCAAATACTACCGCCTTAGCGATACTGGCATGACCAGAAAAGACGAGAAGGTAAATGAGTTTGCCGACTTTGTAGCTACTATGAAAATATTACTGGACATAGAAGTAAAACCAGCTTAAAATGTATTGCATCACTGATGAGCAGATAGAATATATCCTCAACGATATTAGACGTAATGGAGTTGAAATGGAGGACCTGCAGTTGAACCTTCTGGATCATATTTGTTGCATTATGGAGCAGGAGCTCAAAGAGACTGATGACTTTGAGCAGTTCTATCAAGATACCGTACGTAGGTTTTACAAAACCGAACTACGCGAGATAGAAACAGAAACCATCAATTTATTAACATTCAAAAACTATTATGCAATGAAAAAGGTAATGCTAATGAGCGGTGCCAGCTCTGTAACGGCATTTATAATTGGTACAGTGTTTAAAATAATGCACTGGCCAGGAGCAAATATTCTGATATTACTAGCTATCGTCACCTTCAGTTTAGTGTTTTTGCCCATCATTTATTTTCTGAAATCAAGAGAAGCTACCGACAACCGTCAAAAAGCTGTAGTGGCGATGGCTTGCATTACGGGCATTGTGTTTTCGCTGGGTATTCTATTTAAAATAATGCACTGGCCCGGAACCAATGTATTAGGCATGAGTGCTATACTGCTGGCTGCTTTCGGGCTGCTGCCGCTTTACTTCTTTACGGGCATACGCCACCCAGAAACTAAAATGAACACCATAATGGTGTCTATACTACTGACAGGGGCAATAGGGCTGATGTTTGCGATGGTGAACCTAAGGCAAAGCAACCCACTGGCTCAGGCACGTATGGACAACTACCTGCAAGCTGAGGCATTGCTAAACAACCTGAGCTATAAAACAGCACACACCGACACCCTCAGCAAGGACATAATAGCCACCTGCGAGGCTATAAAAAGCATGGTGCTCCAAAATGCTATAGATGCACCAGCCCTGCCAGCGGGCAAAAAACCACTGATAAAGGAAGAAAGCCCCGGCGGTGATTTTTATGGCGATGGTGCTGGTGTGAAACTGGTGCAGCAACTGCGCAATGCTGTGAGCCGCTACAATGCTGCCCAAACCAACCCTGCAGCACGCATACCCACCACCTATTCTGTGCTAGAAAGCGATCCTAGCCACCTGGGCTACGACTACAGCAACCTCCTGATACTCAGCAGCGTCACCCAACTGCAACTGGCAGTAGTGGTGAAGGAACAACAACTGGCTAGTAAGGGTTAATAATAGCTAATTACATAAAGAAGGGTGTAAGCATTTTACCATGCTTACACCCTTCTTTAAATCTTTCAAACAAACTCCTACCGCTTCTTATAAATAGGCACGGTAGAGCAGGGCTCGCCATACATAAGCGACTTCACTACTGGTCGCAGATGCGCAGATACAGCCAAATAAGCAGCATCGGGTATGGGGGTGTCACCACAGCCTTTTATTACTACTCGTTTGTCGGTGTATTCTTCGAGGGGTATTGCCTGTATGTGCTGCATCAGCAGGCTTTTGCTGAGTTCTTGCGTGGTTCCGTAATATACTGATGCCGCTACCGGTTGCAGGTAGGTAGCA
>JBIKKS010000212.1:0-4706 GCA_044360235.1 Flavipsychrobacter sp.
TGATTTGCAGTTGCTTATAGGCGGATACCTGTACTATACAAGAGTAATAGCTACAGGTATGCTGAGTACTCCGGGTGTGATGAAAGATGCTGCGAGTCGTTTCTGGGCTGTAGAGCACAGTACGTCTATGGTGCTGGCGATAGTGCTGGTGCATGTGGGCTATGCGGTGACCAAAAAGAACATGGACGATGACCGCAAGTTCAAAAAACTGTTTTGGTGCTCGTTTATAGCACTGGGTATATTTATGGCTATGATACCTTGGCCAGGCAAGCAGGTAGTGGGTAGACCTTTGATTCCACACATGGCTCAATAAGCGATGGTGGTAAAAAAACTGCTACAGCCACTGTATGCTGTGTATGCTGCGTCTACGTTTTTGGCGGGTTTACTCATTTGTTTTCCTTTTTTTATGCTGCTGGCGGCTGGCAATGATATGGTGTATCGTAGGGCCATATACCGTATAGTGCGGGTGTGGGCGCAATGCTGGCTACTGATAACGGGTATGCCTGTGCAGGTACTGGGCAGCCGCCCCAACAGTGGCAGGCATGTAATAGTGGCCAATCATATTTCTTATCTGGATACGGTGATCTTGTTTCCGGCATTGCCGGGATACTTTAGGGCGCTGGGCAAAAAAGAATTTAGCAAGGTACCACTGCTGGGTTTTTTGTACCGGCAGATAGCTATTATGGTGGACCGTAGCAGCACAAAAAGCCGCGCTAAAAGCATGAAGATAATGTGGCGGGTGCTGAAAAGGGAGAGTGATATATTGATTTTTCCGGAGGGGACTTTTAATGAAACAGGTGCACCCCTGAAATCGTTTTATGATGGTGCCTTCAGGCTGGCTATCACGAGCCAAACACCTATACTGCCCGTGGTTTTTCCGGATACGGTGAAGCGGTGGCACTACAGCGGCTGGTGGAAACTATGGCCAGGCAGGAACAGGGCTATATACTTACCTGCTATAGCTGTAACTAACCTAACTATGGCCGACCTGCCCACCCTGAAACAACAGGTGTATGAGGCGATGGAGGCGGAACTAGTGAAATGTGGGTATCCGGGGTGAGGGGGGTGTAGCTCTGGAAATTGAGATTGTATAGGTAAGAGGTTTTTGGCAATAAGTTATTGCAGCAATATCACCCGAAAGCTGCTACGCATATAGCTGATGTGAGCAAGCTGCCACCGGGAGTGTATATAGTGCGTGTAAATGATGTGTGGGTGAGGCGGTTTGTGAAGGAGTAAAAGTTGAGTCTAGTAAGTGATTAGACAAATATTAGTTTGCTTTACCCTATCCAAAACGGTTTAACTGAGTATATTGATACTGAGGTATAATATACCGGCTACTGCGGCGGCTATTATAAACACTATGGTGAAGATGTTGGTTAGTTTTTCGGAGTTCATGTTGTTGTTGCTTTAGTCTTTCTACACATTATCTTATCGGTGAATGGTGTACAATAATCAAGCCGAAACTTGGAAAAAGTGACTTATGTATTGTTAAACCTGAATGGGCTGTGCGGGAGGCTGGGTATTATCAATTTGTATTTTTAACAAATTATCCATGCTACAGCTATTATATTTGCGCCCTAATATCTGTTTATGCGAAATATTGTTGCCATCACTGCCCTATTGCTTTTATCTGCCGCACGGCTTGTGGCGCAGGACCAGAAAATAAACAGCAATGCGACTCCACCCCCTGTAGTGAAGCCTGCGCGTGATTTCTTGATGGTGCAGTTTGGGTATACCAACTGGATCAATAAACCAGATAGTGGTGTAAGCACTAAACCATTTGCTTATACATTCAATACTTATCTGTGTTATGATTTCCCTATCAAAAAAAGCAAACTGAGCTTTGCAGCAGGACTAGGTATAAGCACCACTACGGTATATATGGACAATCAACTGCTATCGGTATCGGACACGGGTACTAGAGGTGCTGATGCTACCTTTGTAACAGATACTGCTGACTATAAGCGCTATAAGTTTAACACGGCTTACCTGCAGGCTCCGTTTGAACTGAGGTACTTCAGCAATCCCTACAACCGTAATAAAGGATTTAAGGCGGCTATAGGGCTGCAAGTGGGTACGCTGCTGAGCGGACATACTAAGGGGTTACGGTCGGTAGAGGGTACTAACATAAAAGATAAAGTAGGTACTAAACGCTACCTGAGCCCCTGGAACTTTGCAGCTACTGCACGTGTGGGTTATGGCAACTTTACGGTTTTTGCGTCTTACAACATCACCAACGTGTTTAAAGACAATGCTGGCCCAGCACTGACACCTATGACACTGGGCATATGCCTGACTGGGCTGTAATAACTGGCTGAACATACTACTGGTATTAAACATAAAAAAAGGGCGTCTTGAAAAAGATGCCCTTTGTGGTCTCCTGCACTTACAGGACATTTCCGTTTCCTGTCAGGTTTCCATCGTTCTCACACACACTATCAGAAATGTAAATAAGTATGTTCAAATATTGTACCAAAAAATGGTATGGATATGTTATAATGGTTTTGAGGATTACCTCAGGACGGTATTTTGATTAATTTTGTGGTATGTCTCGCAAAGCAATACTCATAATAATGGATGGCTGGGGTCATGGTGCTGTACCAGCGTCTGATGCCATAGCCAATGCACAGGTACCGTTTGTACGGTCGCTGTACAACCAATACCCTAATACGGAACTGATAACCTGTGGCGAAGCTGTGGGACTGCCAGAGGGGCAAATGGGCAACTCTGAGGTGGGACACCTGAATATAGGTGCGGGTAGGATAGTGTATCAGGAGTTGCAAAGGATCAATGTGGCATTCAGAGAAGGTGAGGCTGCCAATAGTGTGGTATTGCTGGCTGCACTGGAAGCTGCAAAAAAGGCGGGCACTACGCTGCACCTGATGGGGCTGGTTAGTGATGGCGGTGTGCATAGCCACATCAACCATCTGCAAGACCTGCTGACACTAGCACAACAACATGAGGTGCCCAATGTAGCAGTACATGCATTTACAGATGGCAGAGACTGCGACCCTAAAAGCGGGCTGGGCTTCCTGACACAACTGCAACAACACCTGACAAAAACGGGCGGCAAACTGGCAAGCATTACCGGCAGGTATTATGCCATGGACCGCGACAAGCGCTGGGAACGTGTGAAGGTGGCATACGATGCACTAGTGCATGGTGCGGGTACACATACTACACAGCCACTAGAAGCAGTAGCGGCTGCGTATGAGCACAATATAACCGATGAGTTTATACAACCTATAATAGTGTGCGACAGCACCGGAGCACCCACTGCTGTGATAAAGGATGGCGATGTGGTGATCTGCTTCAACTTCAGAACAGACCGCTGCAGGGAGATAACCATTGCCCTGACCCAAGAGGCACACCATGAGGAGAACATGCATCCGCTGGCGCTACACTACGTAACGATGACGGAGTATGACAAGAGCTACAAGGGTGTGGAGGTGATGTTTGTGAACAAGGACCTGACCAACACAATGGGTGAGGTACTGGAGCAAAACGGCAAAACCCAGATACGCATAGCCGAGACAGAAAAGTATCCGCATGTTACGTTCTTCTTCTCGGGTGGACGGGAGCAGCCATTTGTGGGGGAGCGGCGGATAATGGCACCATCGCCGAGGAATGTAGCTACCTATGACCTGCAACCCGAAATGAGTGCTAGAGAACTGACCGAAAATATACTACCCGAAATAATGGCACAGTCGGCAGACTTTATATGCCTGAACTTTGCGAATGCGGATATGGTGGGGCATACGGGTGTGTGGAGCGCTGTGGTGAAAGCTGTGGAAACTGTGGATGAGTGTGTGAGCCGCATAGTGCCGGCAGCACTAGAAAACGGATATGCGGTGTTCCTGACGGCAGACCACGGCAATGCCGACTACCTGATAAACGAAGATGGCACCCCCAACACGGCTCATACTCTGAACCCTGTGCCGCTGTTTGTGATAGCTAATGACTACACAGGCATGCTGAAACCTGGTAAACTGGGCGACCTGGCACCTAGCATACTATCGTATATGGGCTTGCCCATACCGGCAGACATGACGGGAAATGTGCTGCTGTAAATGATAGACAAGGGACACTAGAACACTTGCATGAGTTGCGACAGATGGCTGACCTCGTAAGTGGGTTTGTGAGTATGTGGCAATGAAAGCGGATTGTAATATGCACTGTGCCAACCGGCATTGATGGCTCCCTTAATGTCTATTTCTACTGCATCGCCTATCATAATACTCTCTTCGGCTTGTGCGCCGGCTGCTGCCAGGGCAAAGTCGAAAATTTCTTTGTAGGGCTTCATACTATTGCTGCGCTCAGAGGTAATGAGGTGTGTGAAGTAACGGGCTATGCCTGAATACTGTAGCTTGAGCCGCTGTGTGGTTTCGAAACCATTGGTGATGAGGTGCATCTCGTATCTGCCTTTGCAGTGCTCCAGCAGTTCCTTGGCGTGTGGTATGAGCAGTGTTTGGGAGGGTAAGATCTCGAGAAAGGCTGTGCTGAGCTCGTGAGCGAGCGAGGTGTCTGCTACTTTAAAGTCGAGCAACATGAGCCACATGCGCTTCCAGCGGAGTTCATCGCGCTTTATGAAGCCATTGCGGTATCTGGCCCACAACTTATCGTTGTGCACATTGTAAGACCTGAATAGGGCATCAAAATCCGTAATACCCCTGCTGGCAAGGTCGTACTCGGTGTATAGTTGGCGT
>JBIKKS010000213.1:0-4695 GCA_044360235.1 Flavipsychrobacter sp.
GTATAGATACACCAGAGGATTTGGAAAGGTTACAGAAAAACAGCAATATTTAAAA
Source organism: Flavipsychrobacter sp. (assembly GCA_044360235.1). Classification (GTDB taxonomy): domain Bacteria; phylum Bacteroidota; class Bacteroidia; order Chitinophagales; family Chitinophagaceae; genus Nemorincola. The sequence continues at coordinate 56 of JBIKKS010000213.1, forward strand.
TCATACACTTTGGTTTCAGTTTCTTTATTTTTGATAAAATAGATTTTCATGCGAAAGCTCTTACTGTTATTATTGCTCATCATTAGTTACATGCCAGTAACAGTAGCGCAAAACAAGGCAAGGTATAGCGATGTAAAAGCAAGCATGAAAAAGCCGCAATTGGAAGCACATGCTCTGCATGTAGCTAACAAAAGAGCAGCAGCATTGCGATGCAAGGAAGAATTCAAAATAGCAAAAATTGTTTCTGACGATTGGGAGGTAATGCGCAATGACCATGGCATGATAATAGCCCGCTACATACATATGGAGCTATATGGCGAAACAACAGATGGCAGATGCGGTATGTCGCACTGCATATTCAGACAAAATATGCTTGCGGATAATACGTATTCACCACGGCTTAGAGTAGAAAATCTGGGTGCGTTTTATGACCTAGAGTGCGAGTAGCTAACGGATAAAATCTAATTCCAGTTTTTGTGCTAATGCTTTTAGCTCGCCTACTACACTATTCACAATAGGAATTCCGTCAATACTTCTTATGGCTTCCATTTCGCGCTCAGGGTCGCCAGGGATTAGGACTTTATCGTGCCCAGGTGCTGGTGTAGCACTCCGAAAACGGGTAATCCAATTGTCCATGTGTTCTTTAAACTCGCTAGAGGTGCGAAAAGCATCTATTCGCATAGCACCGAAGAAATGTCCCAAACCTTGACCAGGCATATCTGGCGGCATTGGTACATAAGACGGAAATGGAGGCGCCCAAGGACCATAACTGGCACCGCTAAGTACTGCCGAAAAAATGTCTACAATACTGCCTAGTGCATATCCTTTATGGCTGCCATGCTCTCGGTCGCTACCCAATGGTAGTAGAGCGCCTTGTTTTTTGAGAGCGTTAGCATCTGTAGTGCTATTGCCTTCTTGGTCTTGCACCCAACCTTCGGGGGTAGGTGCATTTTTGCGTTGCAAGATTTCTAGCTTGCCATTGGCAGCGGTAGTAGTAGCAAAATCTGCTACAAAAGGTGGTTGGTTGCCGGCAGGTATAGCTACCGCAATAGGATTTGTACCCAACATACGCTCAACAGAGAAAGTAGGAGCCACCAGTGCGCTAGCATTGGTCATGGCTATACCTATCATATCATGGTCTAAAGCCATCATAGCATGATACCCAGCAATACCAAAATGGTTGCTGTTCTTTACACTTACCCAGCCAGTACCAGCTACCTTGGCTTTTTGTATCGCCACATTCATAGCATAGGGCGCAACAACTAGGCCAAGCCCCGCATCGCCATCTACTACTGCTGTAGAGGGTGTTTCGTGGGTAATACGGAGGGAAGGAGATGTATTTATTCGACCAGCTTCCCAAAGCCTAACATAACCTGTTAGCCTTGCTACACCATGACTGTCTATGCCACGCATATCGGCAGATAACAATACCTTGGTTGCCATTGCAGCAGAAGGCTCATCACAACCTATTCTTGTAAATACAGAATTAGTGAATGAAAACAAGCTTTGGTAGGAGAATGTATGCTGCATGGGTTGTATGCCTGATAAAGAGAGTAAATAAAATATGCATTAAATGATGAAGCAGGGCATTTACTGAACGTGCTGCAGATAAGGAATAAGTTCTTCTACATATTTGCGTTCATTGCTGAGGCGAGGCACCTTGTGCTGGCCTCCCAACTTCCCTTTATCCTTCAACCAGCGTTTAAAACCGTCTTTGGGCATTTGGTGAATAACAGGCATACGCAGAGCGATATCTTTATATCGTTTGGCTTCGTAGTCTGAATTGATGGCCTGTAAAGATTTATCGAGCAGGGTGGTAAACACATCGAGCGTAACAGGCAGATGTTCGAATTCAATTATCCATTCGTGTGCACCATTAGTAGCACCGGTCATGTATACAGGTGCTGCAGTATAATCTGCTACAATAGCACCTGTTTCGGCACATGCTACAGCTATGGCATTGTCTGCATTGTCTACTATCAGTTCCTCGCCAAATGCATTGATGAAGTGCTTCAGTCTACCAGTTACCTTTATACGGTAAGGCACTAATGATGTAAACTGTACAGTATCACCCACTAAGTATCTCCACAAACCACCATTAGTACTTATAACTATTGCGTAATTGGTATACAGTTCTACATTTTTGAGCGTAAGTGTTCTAGGGTTTTCCTTTCCGTATTCATCCATTGGCATGAATTCGTAAAAAATCCCATGGTTTAAGAACAGTAACATTCCTTCTTCATCCTCGCGGTCTTGAGCAGCAAAAAAACCTTCTGAAGCATTATAGGTTTCACGATAAAACATTTTGGGTGATGGTATAAACTGCTCAAACTGCCTGCGGTAGGGTGTGAAATTTACTCCGCCATGTATATACAATTCTAGGTTAGGCCATATGTCCAGCAAGTTGTTGGCACCCGTTATTTCGAAAATACGTTTAATAAGTACTATTGTCCATGTAGGTACTCCTGCTATGTAGGTTACGTTTTCGCGAATGGTACTATGAGCCATGCGCTCTATTTTTTCTTCCCATTCGGTCATCAATGCAATAGATAGCTCTGGTAGGCGAAACATCTGACCTGCAAAAGGCATGTTTTGCAACATAACAGCAGACAAGTCTCCAAAAAAAGATGCTGCATTCAACTGGTTTATTTGGTGACTGCCTCCCATTACCACACATTTGCCAGATGTGAGGTCTGAGTTTGGGTTTTCGCGCAGATATAGTGCCAGTACATCTCTTGCACCTCTAAAGTGCGTATCATCAAGCGATTCTTTGCTAACAGGAATGAACTTACTTTTATCGCTAGTAGTACCGCTCGATTTGGCAAACCATGTAATAGGAGACGGCCAGAGTACATTTTGGGTGCCTTCTAATATTCGCTGAATGTAAGGTTTAAGTGTTTCATAATCATTGATAGGTACCTTTTTCTGAAAATCGGTTATATTATCAATGGCTTCAAATCTATATTTTTTACCGTATTCAGTAAATTGAGCTGACCCTATAAGATGATTGAACACTTGTTGTTGCGTGTCAATAGGGTTGTGCGTGAAGTTATCAATTGCACTTTGGCGCAACTTGATAAATCCTCTGAATGCCGGACTAATTATGCTCATGTTTATTGTTGATCTGCTACTTTGTTAATTACAATAATTGATTAACTAACGCTCTTATTTTGCTGAATCTTGATAGCCGAGTTTCAGATAGTCTTTTCTTTTAAGCTCGAAATTCTGACCAAGATACACTTTTCTTACCTGTTCATCGGCTGCCAACTCTTCGGCGCTGCCTGCTTTTAGTATTCGTCCTTCGAAAAGCAGGTATGCCCTATCTGTGATAGATAGTGTTTCCTGTACATTATGATCGGTAATCAATATACCTATATTCTTATACTTTAGTGTAGCTACTATACTTTGTATGTCTTCTACTGCTATAGGGTCAATACCAGCAAAGGGTTCATCAAGAAGTATGAATTTAGGATTTACAGCCAATGCACGAGCTATTTCAGTACGTCTTCGCTCTCCACCACTCAGCACATCACCGGGGCTTTTGCGCACATGCTGTAACCTGAATTCGTCCAAAAGCTCTTCCAGCTTTTTTAGTTGCTCAGCACGCGTAAGTTTGGTCATTTCCAATACAGCTGAAATATTATCTGCTACAGACAGCTTGCGAAATATAGAAGCCTCTTGTGGCAAATAACCTATGCCCATTTGGGCACGCTTATACATGGGAAGTTTGGTTATGTCTTCGTCATTTAAAAAAACCTGACCTTTGTCGGGTTTCACCAACCCTACAACCATGTAGAAAGAGGTTGTTTTGCCAGCTCCATTGGGACCTAGCAGACCTACAATTTCGCCTTGGCTTACCTCGAAAGAAACGTTGTTTACGACTGTACGTTTACCGTATTGCTTTACAAGGTTTTGAGTGTGAATTTTCAAAAGAGGTTATTTAACAACAAAAATAACAAACAGTGTTAGTATCAGTCTGTGTCTGTTACATATTTAACACTTTGACTGTGAGTGCAACTTTTTTAATTTTCGTAAGTCCTTGGTATTTTTGGATCAGTGATAATTATATAATTGCCCAACTTAGCATATTCGCTCCATTTTATGTTGGGAAACGACTCATCGCTAGAGGTTGACACAATCATACGCTTGATCTTAGAATTGTAGTTATAGAGTTGGGTAGCAACAGCAAAACCTTCATCGCTATGAAACCTACCATTGACATGCAACACCTTTTTACCCTTGTTCTTTTTCAGATATCTGGTGATAGAATGTGCCATAGTAGCGTCCCAGAGAGACTGTGCCATGATCATATTAAATCCTCTCATCATTGCAGCCATTGAGGGTACTGCTTTGGCCTTTGAAGTATCGGTAGTAGTTGGTGCAGCACTGTGATCTAGCCCCATAAGTTTGTTGTAATACTTACCTGTGGCCGTGTCGTAAGGTATGGGAGCAAAATACTCTTTAGTTGCAGAAGGTAACATATCCAACGCATCTTGTCCTTTTCGTCCTGCTAAGTTGGTGTAACGGGTAGGAGCATTAGCACATACTACATCTAGTTTTTTCTGACGTGCAAATTCCACCATAGGGCGATAATCGCGGTAGTTGCTCCAAACTCTAGCATCTTTTTTAAAGTGTTTCTC
>JBIKKS010000214.1:0-4684 GCA_044360235.1 Flavipsychrobacter sp.
AAAGCTGGGCATTATTGGCAAAGCACAGTAGGCAGTCCAGTTGAGCTGTTATCTGGGCATTGTGCTGTATAGGTGCTATGTAGGGTTCTACAGCCGCCAGCAACTGCTGATACAGATCTAGCTCTATAGCCAGTATCCGGTCTTCGGCACCCAGTATTTTTTCTTCATATTCCTTCAGCTCTGGGGTTATATATCGCTCGGCATTAGCCAGCGTTTGTTTGCGTATCCAGTCTGCAGGCACTTTATCCTTGTGGGTGTGGGTCACCTCTAGGTAATACCCAAACACATTGTTGTACGATATCTTCAGTGACGATATCCCCGTCCTTTGCGACTCCTGTTGTTGTATCTGTAGCAGGTAGTCCTTCCCACTTCTCGATATTGTGCGTAGTTCATCCAGCTCGCCAGATATACCGGCTCTTATCATGCCACCCTTGGCCACCTGTGCCGGTGCATCTTCGGTTATAGTATCTATTATTCGTTGGCGTATCTCAGCCAGCGGCAGCATGGGTGTCGCCATTTGTTGCAGCGATAGCTCATTATCTGCTAGGCACAGCTCCCGCATTTGTTGCATACATTGTATGCTGCGTGCCAGTTGCAGCACCTCTCTTGGGTTGGCTTTTTTTAGGGGTATTTTGCCCACCAGTCGCTCCACATCCCCAGTTTGTTTTATCAGCGTGGTCAGGGCCATTGTCAGTTCTTGCGCCACTATAAAGTGGCTCACCAGATTCAGCCGCTGCTCTATCCGGTCCATATCATACAGCGGAAAAATCATCCACCGCTTCATCAGCCGTGCACCCATGGGTGTATGTGTGTGGTCTATAGCCTGTAGCAGATTAGCGCCTTGCTCATAACTGCTATGTATCAGCTCCAGATTGCGTATCGTGAACCTATCCATCCACAAAAAGTCTGTCGCTGTTATTCGTTGCAGCGTATTCAGGTGTTGCAGGTTGGCATGTTCGGTATCTTTCAGGTAGTGTATTGCCACACCACATGCCACTGTTGCAGCTTTCAGCTCCTCTATCCCAAAACCCTTCAGCGATTGCGTCTGAAAGTGACCCAGCAGGAGGTCATAGGCATATTGCTCTCTGAATACCCATTCATCTAGCTGAAAAGTATACACCCTCGTATCAAACTGCTCTTTAAATCGCTTCATTTGTGATTTCGACAGTATCACTTCCGATGGCTGAAAACTCTGCATCAGCTTATCCATATACTCAGTATTCCCTTCAGCCGCATAAAACTCGCCAGTGGTTATATCCAGAAACGCTATACCGCACACAGGGTCTGCCAGATGCAGCACTGCCAAGAAGTTGTTGGTTCTGTTTTCCAGCAGTTTATCGCTTGTAGCCACACCCGGTGTCACTAGTTCGGTCACACCACGTTTTACTATACCTTTAGTTAGTTTGGGGTCTTCCAGTTGGTCGCATATAGCTACTCTGTAGCCTGCTTTTACCAGCTTATGTAGGTAGGTTTCCAGCGAGTGGTGCGGAAAACCCGCTAGCTCCACCGCCGATGCAGAGCCGTTCGATCGCTTGGTGAGTGTTATACCCAGCACTCTAGATGCTATCTGCGCATCTTCGCCAAAGGTCTCGTAAAAGTCACCTACCCTAAACAGCAATATAGCATCTGGATATTTGGCTTTAATATCCTTGTGCTGCTTCATTAGGGGCGTTTCCGCTGCTTCTTTTTTTGCCACATCGCAAATTTAACTGCTTACCACCGCAATACTGCATGCGCTTGCGCCTATGTTGGGTACATGTGGATAAATACACACATTCCCTCATCGATACTTATTGTATCACACTATTATCGGGTATCGCCATAAAAACAGTGGCGACAGCGAGGCTCATATACATTTTTTTCGCCCAGCAGCACCTGTTCTTCTTTTTCTGTCAGTCTGTAAGAGTAGTTGGCCAAATTGCCACAACGCACACATATAGCATGTAGCTTAGTAATATACTCAGCCCTTGCTAGTATTGCCGGCATGGGTCCAAATGGTTTGCCCGTGAAGTCCATATCCAGGCCGGCTACTATTACCCTTGTCCCTCTCAGTGCTAGGTTTTCTGCCACTTCCACTATGCCCGCATCAAAAAACTGTGCCTCATCTATACCCACTACATCTACCCCCGATGCCATGAGCAATATATTAAACGGATTGTCTACCGGGGTAGATATCACCCTCGATGCATCGTGCGAAACGATATCCTCTGGGTGATAGCGTGTATCTACAGCAGGTTTGAAAATCTCCACACTCAGACCCGCTATCTGCACTCGTTTTAGCCTGCGTATCAGTTCTTCGGTCTTCCCCGAAAACATACTGCCAGCTATTACTTCTATCCACCCCCGTTTACCACCTATATATGGCTCTATGAACATAATGTTACGTGTATTGCTTCCAAAAGTAAAAAAACATTACCCAATAGCACAACCATCTACCCATAATAAATGAAAACTACTACCTAAAAACACGGCAAAACGTAAAATTCTAGACAACGATAGTATCAATAATCTTGAAAATAGGAATGGTTTTAGATGCATATAGTGCTAATAATGTCATAAACCAATAAATATAATAGTACGTGAATCGTTTGAGAATAACACTATTACACACTTATATTAAGCGCTTTCTTGGTAATTAGTATGACGCATTTTGAGGGCGTTTATCGGCTTTTATTACGCCACAGTATGTTAGCAGTAAAGAAGAGAACAGGGCTATAAAAGACGCTGAGATAAGCATAATTTAAGCACAATCTAAACGACGGGAAATGCTAATATAAAATGGAAAAGAGAGCATTTCGCTCTCTTTTCCATTTCTGTGCGGCAAAGGAGATTCGAACTCCCATGCCCGTTAAAGGCGCTACCACCTCAAAGTAGTGCGTCTACCAGTTTCGCCATCGCCGCATCTGAGGGCTGCAAATGTAATAAGAATTTAGCGAAAGAAACAAGACACAAAGATTGTATGCCAAATCTTTTTTGGTGGTTGCTTATTCTATTATCAGTCTTTTTACAATAGGGGTAATGTTGTCATCTTCAAACATTACCCTAACCAGATACAGTCCTTTGGTCATTGACATAGTGGGTACTGTATAGGAGTTGCCATGGGCTGTTTTGTCTTCGTAGACTAGTCTGCCAGTAGGGTCTGTGATAGCTATGGCAGTAATGGCAGAAGAAGTGGTAATGTTCACTTGGTCTGTGGCTGGATTGGGGTACAGCTGAATAGAGGCATATTTATCGGTCGTGTTTACAGAGGCGATATTGGTGCATACCAGATTGTACAAAAACTCCTTTGTTAGCGAGTCTACTGTGTTAAATTTGGCGGCATTACCATTCCATGGCACATGACCGTCGCCAGTATATACTTTGCTCATATGGTATACTCCATTGGCAACATAGGCTGATTCTAACTGGCCTAAACCGCACAGTTTCACATTTACAGTGCCATTTAGCGGATTGGCACAATTGTAGGGAACAGTGTTATCTAAAGTGCCTTGTACGTTTACAGATGGTTTGTCTGATGCACCTATAAACGAAGGGCTATTGAGTGCTCCTGCTAGGTTGATAGCTGCCTTGGTTTTGGTGGTGTAGCCATCATTGCCACTATTGCCTTCAAAGCCACCATTTACATTCATAACGTCTGCTATGGCGGGTGGGCACTCTGCTAAGTTGCTCAGGTACACTACATGCATGTATAGCACGGCACCAGCCGAGTTGCCCCCTACAAATATATTGTTAGTGTCTATCTTGTAGGTGTTGGTAGTGGCAGCATCTTTCATGAAGTATCTGATAGCTGCTTTGCCATCACTGATGGCCTTTACAACTATGCCCATGGGTACGGTAGAGTCTGGGCTTACGAGGTTTATGAGCGTGCCCAATCTGTAGTTGATAGAGGCAGTAACATAGCCTCTTTTGGCAAAACGATTACATAGCTCTACTACGGTAGCGTCATCAGTTTTGCTGCCCCCTATGAAGCTGCCTCCATGTGCTAAAATGATGAGTGGGCGGGCTGCATAGGTGTCGCCATCGGGCTGGTAGATATCCATTTGCAGGTTGTGAGGGGTGGAGTAGGTAACGGTCGATTTTGTGACAGTAGGGAATAAGTCGGTGAGGTATCTGCCGGTGGGGCACTGCGCGGTGGCGGCGTTGCTGCCTGCCATTCCTAAACCTAGAAGTAATGTTTGTAGTAGTTTTTTCATAAGAAAAATTTAATGTTGTAGATACTTACAAAATACTACTTTTTACGATTGTATGTATATGGGATTACTTTTTTTTAGGCATAATGATCCCATATAGTACACTGGAGTAGGTGGGTGGAAATATTATTTATTGTTTCTGTGTGTTGTTTTTAGTGAAAAACAGGATGCTGAAACATATAGCAAGATATGCTGTAATGGGGGTGAAAATGACACGTTCCAGGTTGGTTTTGGCATATAAATTGCCTAGGGTATTGAGGATAAAGAGCAAGGCAAAAATTACCAATAATACTTTGTTGAGTATGTAGGGTAGGGGTTTCAACCATAACCTGAGGTTACTCATTGAAAATAATAATAATATTATATTTACTGATATAGATACCAGTTCCAGCTTTATAATATCTCTTTGGGTGGTGTGCCTGCCACCCCACACTATAGAGGTGGGTATGTAACCCAATAGTACTAGTATGTGAAAAACGATGATGGCTGCAAAA
>JBIKKS010000217.1:0-4632 GCA_044360235.1 Flavipsychrobacter sp.
CGCTCTATCAGTATTCCTGCATAGTAGTCTATAACAATAGTGAGTGCCAGAATAAGAATAAACTCTGGCTTGAAATACATGTAAAAATAACATGATGCAGCAAGTAGCCACATATACCTGTATTTGTGCGCTAGTAAGAAATATACTAAGGTCACAACTACAAAAAATATCGCAAAAGCAAAAGAATTAAACAGCATTAGTTATTTACAATTTGCGAGTTTTTTGTGGTAAAAAAGCATGATACTAAAAAAAATCTAAAATATAGGGCATTTTGATAGGCATTATGTAAATAATGCTACTGAAAAAAGATACCGCAATAATAGCAAAATGGGTTGATAAACACAATCAGTTGGTAATAAAATCCATTTTACTAACCACTGTGTTGATAGTTATTTTGCCCTTCAACCCTTAGCTAAACAGATAAATGATTTAGTATAATGAAATAATTATTAAATGAAAAAGTGCCACACAACAACACTTTTAGGGATATTGCCTGTAATGTTGTTGCGTGGCACATAGTAATATAATTATCAGCTACAGCCAGTTGTTGTGCCACAATTGGGGCACATGTAGCACGTGCCATTTCTCATGGTTATGTTGCCACAATTTCTGCATGCGGGGGCATCGGCACTGGTTCCCATCAGTATTTTTACTTCTGCATTTACTGGCATAGGTGCCATAGTTGGTTTAGGTTTCAGTGCTAGTTGAGGTGCTGTTACGCGAACCTGTGTTAGCTCTTGTTGTTGCGCATCTATCTCTTGTTGGTGTGTTCTCCTGTTAGGGTCAGGAACATGTACCAGATCATCACGGTCTAGATATTCGTATGCCAGAAGCCTGAATATATAATCGAGTACAGATGTGGCACTTTTTATGTTGGGGTGTTCTACCATTCCAGATGGTTCAAATCTAGAGAAGGTAAACTTGTCTACATACTCTTCAAGCGGCACACCATATTGCAAGCCTACGGATATAGCAATAGCAAAACTATTGAGCAAACTGCGCATTGTTGCACCTTCCTTGGCCATATCTACAAATATCTCACCCAGTGTGCCGTCACCGTACTCACCTGTACGCAGAAAAATTGCTTGTCCACCTACTTTGCCTTTTATGGTATATCCTCTTCTTTTGGCAGGTAGCTGTTTGCGCTCCACTATTCGGCTCAGTTCTCTTTTTAGCTGTGTGTCTGGGCTGGCTTGTACTCTTTTATTTACTTCTTCCAGCAGCTCATTCACAGTCAGCTTACTCATATCTACTACCTGATTGGCAGCCACTTCTTCTTTTGGCTCTTCTTTTTTCTTCTTATCGCTTTTATTGCTCAGTGGTTGGCTCAGTTTAGATCCATCTCTATATAATGCACATGCTTTCAGGCCCAGTTTCCAGCTCAGGTAGTAACAGTCCTTTATCTCGTCAATATCTGCTTCATTGGGTAAATTAATAGTTTTAGATATGGCACCACTGATAAACGGTTGTACAGCACCCATCATTCTTATGTGTCCGTGTGCGTGTATAAATCGTTTTCCTTTTTTGCCACATTTGTTGGCACAATCGAATACTGACAAATGTTCATGTTTCAGGTATGGGGCACCCTCCACAGTCATAGTGCCGCAAACGTAGTCGTTGGCAGCGTCCATTTCGTCTTCTGTAAAGCCTAATGCCTCCAAGAGATTGAAATCGGGGGCAAAATATTGTTCGGAAGTGAATCCTAAACGTTGCAGGCATTCTTCGCCCAGATTGTACACATTGAACACAAAGCCAATTTCAAATGCGCTTTCCACAGCTACGTCAAGTTTCTTAAGTTCTGCAGCTATAAATCCTTTTTCGCTCAGCGACTGATGATTGATGAATGGAGCACCTGCAAATGTACCGTGTCCCTTTGCATATTTCACAATAGCATCGGCTTGCTCAGGATTATACCCCAGTTTTTTTAGTGCAGCAGGAATAGATTGGTTTATAATTTTGAAGTATCCACCACCAGACAGTTTTTTGAACTTAACGAGTGCAAAGTCGGGCTCTACGCCCGTAGTATCGCAATCCATTACCAGCCCAATAGTGCCAGTAGGGGCTATAACTGTAGCCTGAGCATTGCGATAGCCATACAGATCACCCATTTGCACGGCTTCGTCCCAAGCGCGGGTTGCTGCTTTTAGCAGATAGTCGGGGCAATAACGGGCATTGATGCCTACTGGTGCTATTTCTAGCCCTTCAAATGCATCGGCTGCGTCATAAGCTGCCGCTCTGTGGTTGCGCATTACACGCATCATGTGTTCTTTGTTCTCAGCATACCTTGGAAATGCACCTAGGCATTTTGCCATCTCGGCAGATGTTTTATAGGCTACGCCATTCATGATAGCGGTTATTGCGCCAGCTATACCTCTGGCTTCCTCGCTGTCATAGGCTATTCCACTTACCATGAGCATAGATCCAAGGTTGGCATATCCTAGGCCTAGTGTGCGATAATCATAACTCAGTTGTGCTACTTCAGGCGATGGAAACTGGGCCATCAGCACGGATATTTCCAGAACCACCGTCCATAGACGCACCATATACTCAAAGCCTGCTACGTCAAATATGCCGTTGTATTCATTGTAAAACCTTCTGAGGTTTAATGAAGCCAAATTGCAGGCTGTATTGTCTAGGAACATATATTCCGAGCAAGGGTTAGATGCCCTTATAGCACCACCTTCGGGGCATGTATGCCACTCGTTTATAGTAGTATCGTACTGTGTGCCAGGGTCTGCACAACGCCAGGCAGCATAGGCTATTTTTTCCCACAGCTCTCTTGCTGGTATAGTTTTCATCACTTTACCATTGCTGCGGGCGGTCATATTCCAGTCGCCATTGTTTTCCAGTGTTCTGAAAAACTCATTAGGAATTCGTAGTGAATTGTTAGAGTTCTGTCCGGATACTGTTTTGTATGCCTCTCCTTCGTAGTCCGATGGATAGCCTGCTGCTATAAGTGCTGCTACTTTTTTCTCTTCCTCTACTTTCCAATCTATAAAATTCACTACCTCTGGGTGGTCTAGATCCAGGCACACCATTTTTGCCGCTCTACGAGTAGTGCCACCGCTTTTTATAGCACCAGCAGCTCTGTCGCCTATTCTCAAAAAACTCATCAATCCGCTCGATGTTCCTCCTCCACTTAGTTTTTCTCCTTCAGCTCTTATGTTAGAGTAGTTAGTGCCTACACCAGAGCCGTATTTGAATATTCGAGCTTCTCTCACCCACAGATCCATGATGCCACCTTCGTTTACCAGATCATCACTAACACTGAGTATGAAGCAAGCATGAGGTTGTGGACGTTCGTATGCATTTTTAGATCGTTCCAGTTTTCCGCTTTTGGGGTCTACATAATAGTGCCCCTGTGCATTACCTTCTATGCCATAGGTGTTAAATAGGCCAGTATTGAACCATTGTGGTGAGTTAGGTGCGCAGCTTTGTTGTAGTATGCTGTATACAAGTTCATCACAGAAAACCTGTGCATCTTGTGCCGACCCAAAATAGCCATATCGCTCACCCCAGCTACGCCAGCAATCTGCCAATCTATGAGCTACCTGCTTCACAGAAGTTTCTCTACCACTACTGCCATCGGGCTGCGGTACGCCTGCTTTTCGAAAGTACTTTTGAGCCAGTATGTCTGTTGCTATTTGCGACCAGTGCGCCGGCACTTCTACATTAGTCATCTCAAATACCTTTTCACCATTAGGATTGCGTATAACAGATGTGCGAAGGTCATACTCAAACATATCGTAAGGACTAACACCTTCTTGGGTATAATGACGGCTGAATGACAAGCCTGCTTGCTGATTAGGACTCATTTTTATGGTTTTTATAGAAAGGAACTTTGCTAATTTAAATGCCTAGCTAAGTTAAGTTAAAACAGCTGGCTTTAATCTTAATTTTAACTCACATCGGTGTGGATAACGTATCAAATGCAGACCAACCAACACGAACAATTAGTATTAATATGTAAATAAAATTGCATTTTTAGGTTGCTGAACTAAATTGGATATTTTATTAGCCATAAGTATAGATTTGGGGTGGCAGCTTTCCAGTTTTTTAGGTTGAAAGCGATTTAAAGCAAGGTTATGTTTGGGCCAAAGGGTATTACTTCACCTATCAACTATTTTAAGCTAGGATTCAATATCATTCTTTATGGCAATGAGCCTAGCTATTGCTTAAAGCAGAAAAAATCTTAGCATATATTCAGCTTGTTTCTTTAAAACACTCACCCGTTTGCATCATAGCAAACGGGATATTCAGTCAAACATGGTCACATTCAGCTACATTGACTATTTTTGAGTGGTGTTGTTTGCTAAACTAGTATTGTTTTTTGTTGTGTTTTTGTGCTTTGTGCCATTTATAAATGGCCAGAGTATATTGAATACCTATTCTATAGAAACACCACCATCTACTACTATATCTGGCGAAAATAAGGGGCACAAAAAATACATTGTTTTTGTATTGCCACCTGATTTTCACACCAAACAATTTGGTTTCTTTTGCAAGCAAGAATTGCGTCTACAACGTACTAATATCCCCTTGGCGTTTAGATTGGGCAGTATGGATATGTGCAACGCACTGGAGCAAAAAGCAGCCAATAGATAGTTGCTTATTCTAGTGTATTTGAAAAAT